>NZ_JBATKE010000019.1:0-36882 GCF_049669105.1 Eudoraea sp. | reverse complement strand
TAGCACTGCGTTCATCATTTTTAGCTATATAATTATTTACAGAATTAAGAGCGTTAAAGATGAAGTGTGGATTCATTTGGGAACGCAATGACTTAAGCGCTAATAAGTTATTAGCCAACTGCTGTTGTCTGTTACTCCTGTAAAAAAAATAGGCAGCCAGAGCCGTAAGCAACATTCCCACAACTAGAGAATAAATTATCCATTTTTGCCTTCTGTTACTTTCCAGGGCCAGTTGTTGTTCGGTTAATGCCAGATCATATTTACTTTGTGAAAGTTCCCTCTCTTTTTCCAGGCCCGTAATTCTACCCTGACTAGCGGCAATTTCTCTGCTAAATCTCGAGGCCTGAGAAATTTCCTGTTCTTTTCGAAGATAAAGTGTATCCACGATGGCTACATATTTCTGATAAGTTTCAAAGGCTTTCGAAAAATCACCTTTATCCCTGTATACCTCAGAAAGTTTACGCGTAGCATCCTTTTGAACAATCAGGTCATTTTCACTATCCGCTTCTTTAATACTCTCCTCCAAATAGGGTATGGCTTCATCGTACTTATCCTGAGCGGCATAGGCATTTGCTATCTTGTAGTTAATCCGTTGAGCCGTAATAGAATCCTTTTCATCTGTAGCACCAGCAGATTTTGCTGCCATCCCCGGCAGTGCCTGCAATTCATTCAGGCTTTTTTTTCTCAATTTTATTTCATCGTCATACTGATTTTTCCTGTTGTAGAAATCTGCCACCTTTTCTTTTTCCTGAATAGCCCTTTGTGGAGCCTGCTGACTTGAAAGCTTCAATGAATTGTCGTAATAACTTTCCGCTTCTTCAAGTCTGTTGTCCTGGGCATAGGCATCCGCGATTTTAGAATTTAAATCGGGGATTTTTGGGCTTACCTGATTTTTAACAGCCACTTTTAAACCTTCTTCATAATAGGCGATCGCCTTATTAGTTTCATCAAATCCCTTATAGACATCCCCCAATAGTTCATATAACCCGATTTTTTGATAAGGCACCAGGCCTTTTACATCTTCAAGAGGATGCAGCACCAACGCAGCATTTTTATAATCCCTTGATTGAATGTAGGCCTTGCCAAGCAATAAAGCAGTTTTGGAGGTTTTATAGGCTTCCTGTGCGTCCATGTAGTTAGAAATAGCGAGATCGTATTGCTTATGATATTGATACACCTCCCCCAAATAAGTGAGCGCCAAGGCAAGTTCCTTCTTACCGGGGTTTTTGCCAAGATTCCCAATTGCCTGTGCAATAAAATCAATGCTTTTTGCAATATTGGCTTTCATATAAAATTGCGCTGAATCTAAATAAACCAGATAGGAAGTTTCCCCTGAATCTTCAGCCTTCTTTTGCGGCTGAGAATAGCCTACAAAAAGGACAAGATAAAAAGCCATAAACAGGTACCTCTTCTTTTGCATGATTTGCATTTATAAGGATAAACTTACTTGATTTATACGGTATTAAAAAATGTCCTTATTTCAAATCCTTGTCCACTTAACCCTGAATAATATGCTTTACGCAATCCTTGTACCAGTTCACTCAACCAGGGGGTTATTTGGCTCATTCCTTATTTTTTGTAAAAAAGTTCGGACCTACATTTAGTTAATAATTATCATTAAAAAATAACATTATGAAAAATTTAAAACACACTATTGGTCTTATATTTTTAAGTCTGACTCTTGGAACGGCATTCGGTTATGCCCCACGAAACAAGGAGGAAATAAATAACTCCGGGATAGAAAAATTTTTAATTGACAAAAAAGACAAGGACAACAACACTGTAAAAATAGCACTACTGTTAGATACAAGTAATAGTATGGACGGGTTAATTAATCAGGCCAAAGCACAACTATGGGATATTGTGAATCAGTTCTCTTATGCAAAATGTGGAAATGGGCACAGGCCTAATCTTCAGATTGCATTATACCAATATGGAAATGACGGACTTTCCTCAAGGGAAGGCTATATTCAACAGGTTATCGGATTCAGCAGTGATCTGGATGAGATTTCTGAAAAACTTTTTTCACTAAGCACCAATGGGGGAGAAGAATACTGTGGTGAAGTTATTCAAACCTCCCTACGTCAGTTAGACTGGGGTAAAAATCCCGATAATTTAAAAATGATTTTTATCGCAGGAAATGAGCCTTTTACTCAGGGAAAGCTTAATTACAGGGATGCCGTGACTAATGCCAGAGAAAAAGAGATCATTGTGAATACTATATTTTGCGGTAACTATCAGCAAGGCATTAACACCGATTGGAAAAAGGGAGCTACCCTCACCGGTGGAGAATATATGGCAATAGATCATAATAAACAGATTGTTCATATAAATACTCCCTATGATGATGTTATCATTAAACTGAATTCAAAATTGAACAGCACCTATATATCTTATGGTGCTATGGGAAATAGAAAACTGGAATTACAGTCCCAACAAGACAGCAACGCTATGGAGCTGGAAGAGGGTGTAGCCGTCAAGCGGGCAGTTAGCAAAAGTTCAGGGATGTATAAGAATTCGTCATGGGATCTGATAGACGCATCGGAGGAGGATGAATTTGACGTATCAGCAATAAAAAAAGAGGCATTACCGAAAGCACTAAGAGATAAGTCGAAGGCAGAACTTACTTCATTCATAGGTGAGAAAAAGGCCGAAAGAACAAGGATTCAAAAAGAAATACAGGAACTAAATGCCAAACGGGAAATCTACATTAACAAACATGCCCAACAGGAAAAGGGAGAGCTTGAAAATGCGATGTTAAATGCCATAAAAAGACAGGCTGCAGGGAAAAGTTTTAAATGGGATTAGCTGAAAATTGTAGTATTAATTATAATTGGGTTTAACAGAATACGTTGTTAAGCCCATTTTTAATTTGCTGATGGACAGAAACAGTCGTATCTGTTTTCCCTGGCAGGTCCAAAGTCATAACCCAGGGTAATCTGGTGAAACCCCCCGTTATCTAATCTAATATCTCCGGATTGGTAAGAATAGTTATAGGAAAACATAAATCTGTTATAATTAATACCTACGATTGGAGTAAACAATTGAAGCCGTTGTTCCCCAAGAGTGCCATCAACCTGGAATTGGGCACCATCAAAACTTCTTCTGTATGAGAGACCTGCCCAAATAGTACCGAAGCCTAATTCTCTATAAACCTTGGCATTTATATCCACGGTTTTCTCTTCGGTAAATTCTGTTAATTGAAAAAGAACCGAAGGTTCAATCTTCCACAAGTTTTTACCAAAGATATAGCCAGCATTAATTAAATACCTTCTTAAATTATCAAATTCAATAGCTGTATAAAGGTCTCGTCCGGTACCCAAAAGATTTAAGACTGCGAAATTTGCATAGAATTCCATATAGTTATAGGACATCCCTAAATCTATATTAAAATAACCAACACTATTTTTTCCGCCCGTTATTATAGGATCAGGGATAACCGACCTGAATTCTGATTCATCAAGACTACTTTGAATAAAACCTGCACTCAACCCGAATGACAACTGATTTAATATCCTGATTTCTGGCCCTAACTGCAAATGATGAGCGTAAGTAAGTTTTGCACCCGTTTGAGAGTGATAGCCATTGGCATCATTAAAAATGATAACCCCTACGCCACTTGAACTCTCCGGAATCCTGTAATTTGCGCTAAGTGTCTGTAAACTCGGAGCCTCATCCACACTAAACCATTGTTTTCTGGCCGTGAGTCTTATTTTACCACCCTCGCTAATTCCTGCCATAGAGGGGAATACCAAATAGTAATTGTCTGCTAAATAATCAAAATACACAGGAACACCCTCCTGAGCAGTCAAAGAGCTGGAAAAAGCCACATAGGTAAACAAAATCAACAGGAATTTTTTCATCTAAGAATAGGGCGTGTTTATTGAAGTTTAGGTCAAATATAAAGTATAACGGATGAAATACAACATTATTATATATGCATAGAAAGGGAAAATGGTTGTATTTTTGCGGAAAACAAATGCGATGAAAGAATACGTTATTACAGTAGTAGAAACCAATAACCCGGCCATTTTAAAATTTGAGGCTAATCATTTTCTAACCAATGGAAGTAATTTCGAATTCAAGAATATAGATGATGCCAAAAATTCTCCGCTTGCTCAGCAATTATTTTACCTTCCATTTATAAAGACAGTATATATTTCTGGGAATTTCATAGCCCTGGAACGCTTTGACATTGTAGATTGGCCATCAGTTAAGGACGAGGTGGCACAACAGTTGGTTGAATATTTAAACGCCGGGGAACCTATTGTTAATGAAGAAGAAGATAATAAGAAAGTAGCTGTTACCATATATGCCGAAATTACTCCAAATCCGGCCGTGATGAAATTCGTGGCAAATAGGAAAATAGTTCCTGCTATGTTTGAATTTAAAAATCTTGATGAAGCAAAAAGCTCTGATATGGCCAAAAAGTTATTTCACTTACCTTATGTTAAAGAGGTTTTTATGGATGAAAATTACGTTTCCATAACGAAATACGATGTTGCAAGCTGGGATGAGATTACCATGGAGCTCCGCGAATTGATCCGGAATTTTATTGCCGATGGAAATGAAGTAGTCTCCAGTGAAGAAGTTGCGGTTAAATCTATAGCCACCTCTAATCCAAATACAGAGAACGAAACATTAGATGATACCTCGCAGGAGATCATTGACATTCTGGAAGAATATGTAAAACCAGCTGTTGCCAGCGATGGTGGAAATATACTTTTTCAGTCCTATGAGAAAGAGAGTAAAACAGTAAATGTTATTCTCCAGGGTGCTTGTAGCGGTTGTCCTTCTTCTACCTATACCTTGAAAAATGGTATAGAAACCATGCTAAAAAATATGATGGGAGATAAGGTGTCTGAAGTGGTCGCTTTAAACGGATAAATTCAGCTGAAGTTGTTGTTCCTTAGCTTTTTATTTGCTACCTTAACGTACAACTAAAAAGAAGTATTATGTCAGTTTTAAAAGTTATTGAATTACTAGCAAACTCCAATGAAAGCTGGGAAGACGCTGCTAAAAACGCAGTTGCTCACGCTTCCAAATCCGTTAATAATATACGTTCTGTATATGTAAGTGACCAAAGTGCTACTGTTAAAGATGGTAAAATAGACGACTATCGCGTAAATGTTAAAATCACTTTTGAAGTTAAGTAATGAGTCTAAAAAAAATTAAAAGCGCCTTTATGGCGCTTTTTTTATGCTCTTTAATTAGTAGTAACTTTGTCTATGTCTAAGTTTAATTACACATTACTTTTAGTATTAGTTGCCTTAAATGGCTGCTCTCAAAAAAAAGAAACCATGTCCAACAAACATACCAATGCCCTAATAAACGAAAGCAGCCCGTATCTGCTGCAACACGCTCATAATCCTGTAAACTGGGAACCCTGGAGTACAACAGCCTTGGAAAAAGCCAAAAATGAAAATAAATTAGTGCTTATAAGTATAGGTTATGCTGCATGTCATTGGTGCCATGTTATGGAAAAAGAATGCTTCGAAGATGAAGAAGTTGCAAATCTGATGAATGAAAATTTTGTCAATATAAAAATAGACAGGGAAGAACGCCCGGATATAGATCATCTTTATATGGATGCAGTTCAAATGATGACGGGAAGAGGTGGATGGCCGTTAAACGTAGTCACCTTGCCAGACGGGCGTCCGTTTTGGGGAGCGACTTATGTGAAGAAAGATGACTGGATGAAGGTTTTAAAGGAACTCACAAGACTTTACAAGGAACAGCCCGATAAAATAAATGAATATGCCAAAGACCTCGCCGAAGGGATTAAGGCAATTAATCTTGTTGAAGTTGGCTCCGATTCTCAGATTTTAACTGAGGATCAATTAGATGATTCGGTTAAAAAATGGTCTCGCTATTTTGACCATAACTATGGGGGTTATAACCGGGCTCCTAAATTCATGATGCCCGGTAACCTTGATTTTTTATTGCATTATGCAATTTCCAGAAAAGATGATGACCTTTTGGAGTATGTCAATTTAACACTTACAAAAATGGCGTATGGAGGAATTTTTGATCATTTGGGAGGTGGTTTTTCGAGATACTCTGTGGACGGCAAATGGCATGTTCCCCATTTTGAAAAAATGCTATATGACAACGGCCAATTAATAAGTCTATATTCCAAAGCATATGCCGAGACGCAAAACCCTCTTTACAAGAAAGTGGTGGAAGAAACCATTGACTTTGTTACCTCAGAGCTTATGGACACAACCAAGGCTTTCTATGCTTCACTGGATGCCGATAGCCTAAATGAAACCGGGGAATTAGAAGAAGGTGCATTTTATGTATGGCAGAAAGCAGAATTACAAACCCTTCTTGCCGATAACTTTGAGTTATTCAAAGACTATTATAACATCAATGACTTTGGACTTTGGGAGCATGGTAACTTCGTATTAATAAGGGATGAATCAGACGAGGCAATAGCTAAAAAACACAAACTTTCTGTTTCAGAATTGAACATGGTAATTGCAGAATGTAAACAAATCTTAAACAAGGTCAGGGAAAAAAGAGATCGTCCCAGATTAGATGATAAAATACTTTGTTCCTGGAATGGATTAATGCTGAAAGGATTGACAGACGCCTACAGGTTTATCAAAAATGATGATTATCTGGTTCTGGCTTTAGAAAATGCCACATTTATTAAGGAAACATTTATAAAGAAAGATGGTAGCCTTTACCACAATCATAAAAACGGAAAAAGTACCATTAATGGTTATCTGGAAGACTATGCCTCGGTCATCGAGGCCTATATAGGCCTCTATGAAATAACCTTTGAAGAAAATTGGCTTAATGAGGCAAAAAAATTATCAGATTACTGCATTGCTAATTTTACAGATGACGGCAGCGGTTTATTTTTCTTCACTCCCAACCAAGATTCATTTATTATTAGGAGAACCATAGAAATGGCAGATAATGTGATACCATCATCGAATTCTATTATGGCTAAAAATCTATTTAAATTATCCCGTTTTTTTCCAGATATGAATTACGAAAAAATTGCACAGCAAATGGTAATGAATCTGCAGCAAAGTTTTGAGAAAGATACGGCCAGTTATGCCAATTGGCTTCATCTGGTATTGTATTTTCAAAATCCCTTTTATGAAATAAGTATAGTTGGGGAAGACTATTTGAAAACGGCTAGCAACATGCAGCAATCTTATTTGCCCAACGCAGTATTTGCAGGCGCTAAAGAAGAGAGCGAGTTATCACTGATTCAAAACAGATTTGTAGCAAATAGCACACTTATCTACCTTTGCGAACATGGTTCTTGTAAGTTACCAACCACCAATATTGAAGATGTATTAAATCAACTTAAATAAGAATGCCTATTTCCATTACTTTTTCACTCCTTTATTGGCAATATTTGAATTGTTTTAATAATATTGCTCTTCTAAAAATATAAGCTATGCAAGATTTGTCCAACTATGATAAACATGTAGAAAATGCCATAAGCTACTTTTGGGAGGTTTTTCCCGATATGATCACGGCTATTATTATTTTAATAGCAGGTTTATGGTTTATAAAATTTATTAACCGCATAACTCGTAAATTTTTTGAACGTAAAGATTATGACCTAGCGTTAGAGTCTTTTCTTATGCAATTGATTAGTGTAGGACTAAAGGTTATTCTATTTGTTGCGGTGGTTACACAACTAGGTGTGGAATCTTCATCCTTGCTGGCTGTTTTGGGATCTGCCGGACTTGCCATTGGACTGGCTCTTCAGGGTTCTTTAGCCAACTTTGCCGGTGGCATTTTAATCCTTTTTTTTAAACCCTTTAAGATTGGAGATTTTATATCGGCACAGGGTGTTGATGGTACCGTTAAGGATATTACCATCTTTACTACCAAGATAAATACTTTTGGCAACCAGTTGGCTATAATTCCAAACGGACAACTCTCTAACAATAACATCATAAATTACAGCGCAGAAGAAACCAGGAGGGACAAAATTGATGTTGGTATTGGCTACGGATCCAATATTAAAAAAGCTAAAGACATCCTATTGGAAATATGCTCGGAACAAGCAACTATATTAAAAGAACCCGAACCACAGGTATTTGTTGGCGAATTGGCAGATAGTTCTGTAAATCTGACCTTGCGTTTCTGGGCTAAAAACGAAGACTTTTGGGCGGCTCATTTTTTTGTTATGGAAGAACTTAAAAGCAGATTTGATGAAGCCAACATTGAAATTCCATTTCCACAAAGAGTGGTACATAACCCCAAGTAATATAAGTACTCATTTTTGTAAGTCATTATTTCGTAGAAAGGTATTTATTTCTTGCTTTGCTGAATAATAAAATCCTTTAAATAATCCGGTTCAAAATAAGCGGTGTTTTGAAAATTATTCGCCCTGAACTCCCTATAGGATAATTGACACATTTCTTTGGCTGAAGGTATTATGGAATCATCAAATACAAAATTCGGATGTTCCAATATTTCCCTGGATTTTACTGCCCCACTTCCAATGATATATACCTTTCCCTGTGTTGCATATTGGGCAAACGAATCTGGCTTTACCTCCTCTACCTTGGTTTCCCTTAGCTTCATATAATTGGAATCATACACTGCGCAATACACCTCCATACGTCTGGCATCAAGAACAGGTATTATTACGCCATCCTTTTGTTTAATTTGAGAAGCCATACTCTCTAAAGTGGAAATTCCTATTAAAGGAAGGTCCAGGGCAAAACAAAGACCTTTTGCTGCGGAAACACCTATCCTCAAGCCCGTATAAGAACCCGGGCCCTTGCTTACTGCTATGGCATCGAGATCATTGGCTGATAGGGATGACGCCTCCAGAGATTCCTTTATAAAAAAATGTAAATCTTCTGAATGGGAATAGGAACTACTATTCTGTTCCTTTAGTGTAAGCATATGGCCATCTTTACCAATGCTTACAGAACAATTGGTGGTTGCCGTCTCAATATTTAAAATTAAAGCCATATCTGAGGAGCAAATATAAAAAGACCTGTTGGGGTTTAAACACTCAACAGGCCCAAACTAAATTAAAATTTATATTTAATCAATTACAATAGGAAGTCCAAAGTAGAATTCCAATACTTTTATTCTAAAAGCGTAGTCGTATTTAGTTCGGATTACCTCTGCTTCTGCATTATCAACCCTTGCTTGCGACTGGCTATAATCAAATGAATTCATAATACCAACATCAAATCTTTCTTTGGAGTAATCCAAAGCCAATACCCTCGCTTCCCGAGTCTTAAGGGCCGCCTCATAGGCTTTAGAACTATTGAGAACATCCACATAGGCCTGATTTATATTTGTTTCCAGCTCCAATTTATTCTGCTCCAGATCCAGTTGTGCCTTTTTTACATTTATTTGAGACCGTTTAATGTTATTCCGTGTACTAAAACCGTTAAAAACAGGAATACTTATTTGTGCTCCAAAGGCGATACCATCATTAATCCATAGCTGATCTTTAAAAGGAATTACCTGTCCTGTTATAGGGTCAAAAAATTGATCGGAATAACGTGTATTGTAATTAATAAAAGCGTCGAGTGATGGATAGGCCGCACCTTTGGCTATAGCTAAATCTTTTTCTGCCAAATCCACATTGGTCTCAAAAAATTTGGTCTCATACCAATAACTTATGGCTTTATTAAAAATGTCTTTTGGTGAATTTTTCAATATGTCTGCAGCAGGCACCTCAAATTCAGCATCTGAAATATCAAAGTTTTCATAATCTGTTATTTGCAGTAACTGCGCCAAATTAATTCGTGAAATAAGAACTTCGTTTTCAGCATTTATAATTTGCTGCTCCCGGGTTGCCGCAGTGGCTTCAATTTCCAATAAATCTCCTCTTGCAACCACCCCTGACTCAACTAATTCTCTGGTTTTATTCAAGTCCTGTTCGGTAACAGCATATAGTGCTTTTGCCACCTTCGTCGCTTCCTTATTGGACAAAATTCTTAAATAATTAATGGCCACATTTAAACGAATATCGTTTACCAGGTCGTCCAAACGGTATTTGCTTCCAATTGCGTTAAGTTTAGCCCGGTTAAGCCTGTGGATATTTCTCAATCCATTAAATAAATTCACTGATGAGGTAACACTTCCGGAAGAAGTTATTTGGGTAGTGTTCACCGGTTGATTGTTAGTTGGATCAAAAGACAAACCAGTATTGCTTTGTCCATTTAACGTTCCATTTAAATCAGGAAGGAAGTCGCCAATTGCATCCGATTTATCAATCGTAGACAATTCCAGGTCCAATTCGTACTGTTGAATGGTGAGGTTATTTTCAACTGCGTAGTTAACGCATTCTTCAAGGGTCCATATCTTTTTCTGTGCTATTGCCATTCCTATAGCACATAAGAATAATAGTGCAGTTAGTTTAAATTTCATCTGTCGTTTTTTGATAATTATAATTGATTGACTATTCGCATTTAAGTTAATTAATCTTTTTCTTCACTTTCCTCCTCTTCGTCTTCACCTTTTTTTATCGGCTCTGTTTTATTCCAGACTTTTACTTCATCTTCTTCGGTTATGCCCGAGATAATTTCCACGTTAACCCCATCGGAAATTCCTATTTCAACATTTTTGCGTTCAAATTTCTGATCGCCCACAGCAACTTCAACATAGGGTTCATCTGTTTCCTTATCAAATTGCAGGAGTGCTTCAGGTATTACCATAACGCTGTCTTTTTTCTCAAGTACCAGTGATGCATTAGCACTATAGCCTGCCCTGATCATAAAATCACCTTCCACAACCACATCGCCTTCTATTTTAAATTGTACCGCACCCGACTCTTCTATTCCTTTTGGTGCGATGAACTTTAACTTTGCTTCAAATTTTTCCTCTTCTATGGCTCCCAAACTAATTTCAAGGGGCATCCCTATCTCTAGTTTCCCTACTTCCCCTTCATCAACCTTTCCTTCAAAAATCATCTTACCCAAATCGGCAATAGTAGCAATGGTTGTCCCATCGTTAAAGTTATTGCTCTGAATTACCTGATCTCCTTCCCTTACCGGAATTTCCAACAATGTGCCTGCAACCGTTGCCCGAATGTTGGTATTCGCACTTGAAGAACCTCCGGCAGAGCCTCTTCTAATAATCTGATAATCTGCACGGGCATTGTCCAATTCCTGAATGGCCTGATCATATCTTAATTGCAAGACGTTAAAGTCCTGGCTGGAAATCACCCCTTTATCAAATATGGCCTTATTCCGTTTATATTCAATTTCGGTATTACTTAATTCAATTTCTGCATTCCTTACTCTTCCACGGGCCTGATTCAAGGATTGCTCATTGGGTACTACTTTTATTACGGCAATTAAATCACCCGCCTTAACCTGAGCACCTTCTTCCAGGTAAATGGTTTCAATAATTCCAGAAATTTGAGGTTTGATCTCAATCTCATCTTCCGGGATTACTTTACCTGTAGCAACTGTTTTCTTCTCAATATTTGAAATAAATGGCTTTTTAGTTTCATATGTTATGGCTGATTTGCTATTGGATTTTATAAAAAAAGCAGCAGCCCACAATGCCCCGAGCCCTACAATCCCAATCAATACATATTTTACAATTTTATTCATCTTAATCTAATGTGTTAGTATATAGTTAATGGTTTTGTTTATTCTTCTCTTAACGCATCTATGGGCTTAATGCTCACTGCCCGCTGTGCAGGAATTGAACCTATTAGTGTTCCCAATATTATCATAATGGCTAACGCTCCCAGGACATATGGTATAGGAACCGTTGGATTCGTATATGGAAAATTAATATCCTTGGTGAGGTTATTGATCAAACTTAAAACCCCTGCCCCAAGTATAATACCTATAACCCCGGCAATCATAGTAAGAAATACAGATTCCAAAATAATCAGAGAACGCACTTCCCTTGGTGTTGCGCCTAAAGCCCGGCGAATTCCTAATTCCTTGGTACGCTCTTTAACGGATATTAGCAGGATATTCCCAATTCCGATCACCCCGGCCAGGATGGTGGCTATTCCAACAATTAAGGATAAAAAGGTTATCCCATTGGCAAAGCCCATAATCTTACCAAATATTTCACCAAGATTAAAGGCCCCAAAAGCGCGTTCATCTTCCGGGTGCACCTTATGAATATTTCGTAAAACAGCTTTAATATCCTTTTCTACCTGAACAACATCGGCATCGTCATATGCCGCTATTGTGAAAAACTGAGCATCATTCCCCGTATTATACAGTTTTTTGAAAGTTGTAAAGGGAATAAAGATGTCTCCGTCGGTACCAAATGGCGTAGTCTGGGTAAATTTATGTACTCCAACTACTTGAAAATAAATATTTTCAACCCTAATATAACCGCCTATTGGATCCTCGTCTTTATCAAATAACTCCTGCTGGGTGCGATCACCAATAACACAAACTTTTCTCGCCTGAGCGATATCTTCATCATTTATAAACCTTCCGTTGTCATAAATTTTTTGCGTAGCAATCTTAGCTATTTCGGGAAAGTAGCCATATACGGCATAGCTATTGGATTTAATTCCCCGTACTGTTAAAGCGGATGCTCCTCCAAATGCTCCTCTTGTATTTACAGGTGCTATGTACTGTATTTCAGGAATTCGGTTTTTCAAGACAATAGCATCCTGGACTTTTAGTCGCAACTGTCTGCCCGTTTTAAAACCTGCGTAGGGCATACTGGTACTTTGAGACCAGGCCCAAATACTATTTTTGGCGACAGTTTCGAAGTTTTTTTCAAATCCGTTATCCATTCCTTTTGCCGCCCCAGCCAGAGCGATATAGATAAAAATACCCCATAGCACTCCTATAACAGTAATTATAGTCCTGGTCTTATTCTTTCCGATAGATCCGAAAATTTCCTGCCAGGTATTTTTATCAAAAAGAAATCGAATACTATTCATCTCGTAATGCTACTATAGGTTTAATACGCGCTGCCCTTTTAGCCGGAATATAGCCCGCAATTGCACCAAATATTATTAAAATCAGGGTTGCAAATATTGCCACGCCAGTATTTATATATGGATTGGTAATGAAATAATCTTCAGCCAAACTTTCTCCTAAAGAGGTTAGTAATGCGATTCCAATTAGCATCCCCGTAAAGCCCGATATTGTTGTAATAAACACCGATTCGAGCAGAATTGTACTGATTACCGCATTTGGCGTAGCGCCCAAGGCTTTTCGTATTCCCAATTCCTTAGTGCGTTCCTTAACCACAAACACCATGATATTACTAATCCCAATAATTCCCGCAATTATAGTCCCAAAAGCCACAAAAGCCACGATAATTTGCAGCACGCGTGCAAATTGTTGGTTTTGTTCTAATTGATCTGCAACATTCCTGATGAAAATACCATTTTGATCTTTCGGGCTTATAAATTTCTTGTCTTTGAAGAACTTGTCCAGACTACTTTCGAAGGCCATGGCTCCCACATAACCCATTTCCGGTTTAAAAGCTACAACCATTTGGTCTATTTTATCAGTATTTTTTTCAATTAGTTGGAGCGTAGTGTAAGGGACATAGATGCCACGTTCTTCTCTATCGCCTCCATCGTCCTGAAAAACCCCAATTACTTTAAAAACACTTCCGCCAATATCCAAATATTTACCTATCGCATTTTTAGATCCAAATAAGTCCTGTTCCACTAAACGCCCAATTACTGCATATTTAGCCTTCTTCTTAATATCCTCCACATTTAAGTACCGGCCTTTCATCATAATTGTCTTCTCTGCAAATTGGTGGCCCCAATCTACACCGGTAGTCGTGTAATTGTCAGATTCTTCCTCGTATTTTACCAACCTGTTTCTTGAAATTCTAGGGGTAACATACTCAAGAAACATTGGGAAATTCTTTTTAATATCAGCAAGGTCGCTATTTTCAAATTCAATTCGCCTCGATGATTTATACCCTTTATATGGGAGTGTCGTTTTTCCGGGAAACAGATAGAGTACATTGGTGGCGTCTTCCTGGAAAAATTTGTCAAAAGTGTTAATTAGGCCATTTCCCAGACCAAAAAGAGAAACAAAAATTAATATCCCCAGAGCCACTGTAAAACCTGAAAGGAAGGTCCTAAGTTTATTTTTTTGAATAGTTTCAAATATCTCGTTCCAGGTGTCTCGGTTAAACATAAGCTGATGCCCTTACTTGCTTTACTTTTTTATCTTCAACAATAACACCGTCTTTGAGGTAAACGATTCGTTTACACATATGGGCTATATCATCTTCGTGAGTCACAACTAAAATGGTATTTCCCCGGTCGTTAATTTTCTGAATTAAATCCATCACTTCATAGGAAGTAGTGCTGTCTAAGGCACCTGTAGGTTCATCTGCAAGAAGAACCTTTGGTTCTGAAGCCATAGCCCTCGCGATGGCTACCCTTTGATTCTGACCTCCTGAGAGCTCACTGGGTAAATGATTAGCCCACTCCTTGAGGCCCACCTGATCCAGATATTTCAATGCCCTTTCCTGCCGTTCTTTTCTGGGTACTTTCTGATAATATAAGGGCAAGGCCACATTTTCAAGGGCGCTTTTGTAATTGATTAGATTGAATGATTGAAAAACAAATCCTAAAAATTTATTCCGGTAATTGGCAGCTTTAGTCTCATTGAGATTTTTTATTGGTACACCATCCAGGGTGTATTCTCCGGAATCTGCCACATCCAACATCCCAAGAATATTCAAAAGGGTAGATTTTCCCGAACCGGATGAGCCCATAATAGCAACTAATTCTCCTTCTTCAACAGTAAAATTTATACCTTTTAAAACATGCAGGACATTGCTCCCCATCTTATAGGATTTGTGCAAATCTTTTATTTCAATCATGGTTAGTGTCTTAAGAGTTAAACTAATTCAAATCCGACAATAGGACAGACAAGTTGTTAAAATGTTACAAATAATCTTCAAAATATTTTGTTAAAAAGCTATCCTTCAAACTCATCGGGTTTCACTTCATTCCATACTTTTACCTCATCTCCTTTATTCAGACCAGACTTCACTTCTACATAAATTCCATCGCTAATTCCCAATTCTATATCCCTTCTTTCAAATTGCTGATCCCCGGTAGCAATTTCCAGAAATGGTTTTTTGGTTTCCGGGTCAAATTGAACCAATGCTTCTTTTATAGAAAGAACGCTATCTGCTCTGTCCAGTATTATAGATGCATTAGCACTAAGACCCGCCCGAATAAAGACTGAATCCTGCTTTTTCAGGGTTCCTTTAATTTCGAATTGAATAGCTCCATTTTCCTCATTACCCTTAGGAGCAATATAATCCAAAATAGCATCAAAAGTTACATTTTCAAGAGCTCCAACAGTAATTTCCAATGGCAGGTCCTCCTTTATCTTTCCCACCTCAGATTCATCGACCTTTCCTTCAAATATCATTTTATCTACGTCTGCGATAGCTGCAATGGTGGTCCCCTCATTAAAATTATTACTTTCAATCACCTGATTACCCACTTCCACAGGTACTTCCAGGACCATTCCTGTTACAGTAGACCTGATCAAGGTATTTGCGGAATTACCATAACCCTTAGTAGTTCCTGTTTTAACAATATCATATCTTTTATTCGCTGCACTATAGGATTGCTTCGCCTGGTCATAACTTACCTGTGCTCTTTCCAGGTCTACTTTTGAGATTACACCTTTGCTAAAAAGACCACTTTGCCTATCAAAATTTCGCCTTTGGTCATCCAGGGCGATTTTAGCCTCATCAATATTATTTTTAGCATCATTAAGTGCATTTAGGTTGGGTACCACTTTTATTTTTGCCAGTAAGTCCCCAGATTTCACAAAATCTCCTCCCTCGACAAAAATTTCCTCAATAACGCCTGAAATATTCGGTTTTATCAGGACTTCTTCCAGAGGTAGTATACTGCCGGTAGCCACTGTTTTTTTGATAATGGTCTGAGTAGAAGGTTTTTCGGTTTCATATACTATTGGATCCTGTTCATTCTTTTGATAGAGGTAATACATAGATCCTCCGAACGCCACAAAAATGACAATTAGAATGATAATGGTTACTGACTTTTTCATTTGTTATAGTTTAAATGATTGATGTTTCAAATTTATTCTGTTCTTAAAGCATCTATTGGCTTTACTTTTATAGCACTTTGAGCGGGAATAAAACCCGCAAGTAATCCTGACAATACCAGAATGAATAGTGCCACGGTAACTACACCTAAGCTCACACTGGGATTCAAAAACATATCCACAGGGCCGTTAGCATCTAATAAGGCATTAACCCCATATATAAATAGTGCTCCAATGATAATTCCCGCCATACCGGATATAATTGTAAGAAAAATTGATTCTAAAAGAATCTGCTTTTTAATAGACCAGGGATCTTCACCTAATGCCCTGCGTATTCCTATTTCCTTGGTCCTCTCCTTAACTACAATCAGCATAATATTGCTCACTCCGATTATTCCGGATAATAAGACTAAAATTCCTACGAAATAGGCGATAAAACTCATTGCTCCAAATAAGCTTTCCACTCTGTTATACTGTTCATAGAGATCAAAATAACCAACTGCCCTTGTGTCTTCAGGATGTATTTTGTGTTTGGTTTTCATTAAATTAACAATATCTTCCTTTATACTGGAAATAGAGGTCCCATCATTGGCTGTAATAGCCATCCAGCCTACGTCATTGCCCATATTAAATGCCTGCGAAAAAGAAGTAAAGGGTACATATATTTCTTTTTGGGCCTCTTCCCCATTTCCATCATTACTCTTCTTCTTATAGGTGCCTACTACCATAAAATTTACCCCCTGAATCTTTATATAGCTACCTATTACTGTCTCTCCCTTATCATATAGCTCATTTCTTACTCCGGCGCCAATAATTGCTATTTTCCGTTTTTCCAGAATATCATTCTGATTTATAAAACGTCCTTCTGTAATGGACATGGGATCCTGGTTAATTATCTCAGGATAGTCGCCATATATGTTATATGCCCCGGTATTTAGTCCTCTAACAACATTATTATCATTCCCAAAGCCCCCTAATTGATTTCTGGGTGATATAAACCGTAGGTTGGGTATATTATCACTTATGCTCTTTACATCCTCTACCTTAAATCGAAATCTTCTTCCAATAGGTAAACCCATATGCGCTTTGGTTGTGCTGCGCGTCCACATAAACATAGTATTTGTTGCAATATCTCCAAAATCTGCTTTTATCCCATTTTCAAGGCCCTTTCCTGCAGAAAGTAAGATAATTAATATGAGTATGCCCCAGAAAACACC
Organism: Eudoraea sp.; assembly: GCF_049669105.1. Lineage (NCBI taxonomy): Bacteria > Pseudomonadati > Bacteroidota > Flavobacteriia > Flavobacteriales > Flavobacteriaceae > Eudoraea > Eudoraea sp. The sequence goes on along the minus strand of NZ_JBATKE010000019.1, from coordinate 19,664 downwards.
AAAAGCGGTAAGCAAGGTTCTGAACCAATTAGTGGTCAGTACTTCTAAAATCTCTTTCCATCGATCTCTGTTAAACATATTCTCATTAAATTATTCGTCTCTTAAGGCTTCGATAGTATGAATACTTGCCGCCCTCCATGCAGGGAAAAAACCTGCAACCGTTCCGGCAAAAATCAGAACGAAAACAGTAGAAATGGCCACATTAAAATTAACTGAAGGGTTTAGGATGTAATCCACTTCTATATACGGTCCAACTATTTCCAGAAGCCCCATGCTAAAAATAAGTCCTGCAAAACCGGAAATGGCTGTTATAAAAATAGATTCATGCAAAATCATTCCTACAATCGACCATGGTTTTGCACCCAAGGCTTTTCGAATTCCTATTTCTCTTGTTCTTTCCTTAACAACAATGAGCATAATGTTGCTTACACCTACAACCCCGGCAATAATTGTACAGATCCCTACAAACCAGAAAAAGAACTTAATATTTCCTGTGAGACTATAATAACGCTTCGCTTCTTCCAATGCACTCCATACCTGTATTGCACCTGTATCTTCTGGTGATACTGTATGTGCCTTCTGAAGGTGTGTCCGCAAATTTTCCTTAAAAGCTATTGCCTGAACCACAGCCTCGTCAAAGTTTTCGACCATTGGCATTGTATAGCTCATATTATTAATCCGGTCTCCCCCATTAAATACTCTCTGTGCCGTAGTTATGGGGATATATATACGCTCTTCTTCACGATCTTCCCTCTCGGAATAGATCCCAACAATTTTAAATAATACACCAGATATATTTATGTACTCACCCAAAGGGGTTTCAACGTCCTTAAATACATCGTGCTTAATTTTATTTCCTATAATGGCGACCTTAGCCGTATTTACTTCATCCTGGTAATTTAAAAATCTCCCTTCAGACATTTTTGCATTTTCAATAAACTGAAAATCGTAGGAAACGCCCTGTATTCCATAAACCAAGGCCTCTTTTCCGTAATTTACCGTGACATTCCGTACAAATACCCTGGGCGATTTGTATTCAATTTCATCTCCAAACAAAGCCAGGGAAGATGTATAATTTTCATTTTTCAGTTGGATACTCCTACCCGGATTAAGTCCTTTAAATTCTTTAGACGTAACTCCTGGCCAAACCCATACACTGGTAGCAGAATCTTCTTCAAATTCATGGGCAATACCGTTGCGCATACCCTGACCAAAGCCCAACAAAATTACAAGTATAAAAATTCCAGAGGCCACAGAAAGTCCAGTAAGGAAGGTCCGTAATTTGTTTTTACGGATTGTATCAAAAATTTCCTGCCATCTTTCGAGATCGAACATGGAGTTGGATGATTAACGATTGATGTTATAACTACTACTAAATAAGACTTCCAGAAACCGGAATTGTTACAGTAGGATTTGTAAAATAGTGTTAAAGTTGCACCTTTAATCTTAGGACCTCATTTTCCTGTAAACAAAGTAAAAAAGAACACCTAACAGAATGTACGGAAGTGCCATTAAATATACAATCCCATTATTAATTCCTTCAGCCATAGAATTGTCGTCCTGACTTTCAAGAACTGCCCTGCACATTGCACATTGAGCTGAAGATAGCCTTGGTAGTACAAAGAATAAAACTACGAGTATAAAGCCTTTAACTTTCAATCTATAATATTATTAGAATAGGTATTCATAAAATACAAACTTTTAATATTCATAATATGGTGAAATCATTAAATAAACAATAACTCCTGTTACGGCCACATATAACCAGACAGGGAATGTAATTCTGGCAAGTTGACGGTGGCGTTCAAAATCTTTTAAGTACGCTCGGGCATAAGTCTTAAGAACAAGCGGTATAATAACAATAGATAAAATTATATGCGAAACAAGTATAAAATAGTAAACATACCTCATTACACCTACTCCTTCATATGATGTGGAATCTGCGGTCATATGATAAGCAATATACATGAGTAAGAAGAGCAAAGACAGGATAATACAAGCACTCATAACATTCTGATGCAAAACTCTTTTACCATTCTTAATAGCCCAAACAGCATAAATAAGTAAGACTGCTGTAAGTCCATTAATCGAAGCGTAAATAGGCGGCAGAAATCCTAAAGGTTCAGAATTTGGAATTTTTACGCCAAATAAAACCGCTACTACCAAAGGAACCAAAACAGATATTACAGTAATTATCCTGTTAAACTTCCGCTCCCTTATTGTTTTGTTTGCATTATTCACTTAGAAGTTTTTTTATGTCTTCCTTTAAAATACTAATCTCTTCTTTTTCTCCCTCATTATTTTCTCCCTGAGATTCGCTTATTGTTCCCCGGTAATAAATAATTGGGTTTCCAAAATCATCAGTTCTTGAGCGGAGATATCCATTTTTATCAACCAGTGCAAATAAGCCAGAATGTTCAAATCCGCCGGGGACTCCTGCATTTTCCGCGGCAAAAATATTAAAACCAATATTTGCAAGGTCATAGATTTCTTGTCGGTCCCCTGTCATTAGATGCCAATCCATATCATTTATACCATATTTTTCAGCATACTCTTTCAACACCCTTGGTGTATCGTATTCCGGGTTAATTGTAAATGAGGCTACACCAAAATCATCAAAATCCCTGAATTCTTCCTGAATTTCAACCAGATTAGTATTCATAACAGGACAAATTGAAGGACATGTTGTGAAGAAAAACTCAACTATATACACCTTTCCTTCGTAGTCTTTTTGTGAAATTAACAGACTATCCTGATTTAGAAATGCAAAAGCCGGAACCTTTCTTTTCTCATTATTCAAATAGATAAAACCAAGTGTTTCATCATTGTCGGCAAGATTCATGCGATCATGTTGCGTGATGGTCCCTGTCTTTATGCGTTCAATGATTTTAGGAATAAAAATGATACCAAAAACCAGGACAACAAGTGAGACCCAGACATATGTATATTTATTTTTCATTAGTTTGTTCTATCTGCATTGTTCTTCTTAAGGGCCAAACGGTATTCCGCTAAAATGATTTTGACGTCGTCCTCCATTTTGTTATTAAGCTCTGCAACGGAAGTGGCCTTAAAGCCATATTTGGTAGCCTCCTCTTCATCGTCTGTTCTGCCCCTGAGATTTTTCTTCTTGTCAATTATAAAAACATAATGGGTTCCTAAGTTTTCATCAAGACTAAGATTTGTCTTTAGTGAATTGAAAACCGCCCTGATTTCTTCATTTGTAATAAATACAAATTTCCAGTTTTTAATATCAGCTAAATTTCCAAGTTCCAACTTTAATTCCTCAATCTTATCCTCAGTTCCTATAGGCATAAGCATTACCATTTGAAAATCATTAAACTCATAGAACGGCTTGTAGATTTTTTGATTCAGATTAAATGCGTTGCCCTTTTTAAGTTCTACATTATTTCCCAAAAAACCCAAAATAGTAATCTTATCCTCGAAGGTAACTTCATCTGTATTTTGAGGAATATCTAGTACTCCCTCTGTTAGTATAGGGAGTTTTCCAAAATTGTTTACCCCTGAGGCAAAAAATAAATAGGCAACCAGTGGCAAGATAAAAAGTACCACTAAGACGAATGTCTTTTTCATTGGTCATTGTTTAGACATTACAAAAATAAAAAAGACGGCTGTTATACCGTCTTTATGTGCTGTTAATTCCTTGTTAGAAATTCCAAGTTACATAGCCATCTTTAAAGACATTATAAATATAATCTGCTTCGAACAAGAGTATAAAAATAAGGTAGGCTACTAAAAAAATTGGTGTCCATACAATAGCCCTTCGCAAGGAACTTTTCTCATCACGCAAATGCATAAAATCCCATGCAATATAGTAAGCCTTCACCAGGGTTAGGATTATAAAAATCCAGTTAAGCAGTTTCATCCCCAAAAAAGTATTAGCTACCAGAATATGCGGTTTCGATATCCCTAGCGCTACTTCTATTCCGGTAACAATGGTCAGGAAAATCAATACACCCCAAATTTTTTGAGTGTTGGATTTAAATTTTATCAGTCCTCTAAAAATCTCCAGCTTGTGCGCGTGTGCCATTTTAAATAGTATTATATTAAATATGATATTCTTTTAGTACTTCTTTTTTATTAAACCAGATAGAAAAAGGTGAAAACAAATACCCAGACCAAATCTACAAAATGCCAATAAAGCCCGACTTTTTCAACCATTTCATAGTGACCTCTTCTCTCATAGGTACCCAGGATAATATTAAAGAAAATTATGATATTGATAATTACACCTGAAAATACGTGGAACCCGTGAAAGCCTGTAATAAAGAAAAAGAAATCAGCAAAAAGTCGACTCCCATATTCGTTCCTTATTAAATTGGCTCCTTCAACCACTAATTTTGCATCCTTGATTTTTGTCAATGATTCTTCCCTGGTCAAAAGTGTTTTTTCTCCTTCAGCATCTATGGTTTCCGTTCTGATCAGGATGTTGGGATTCGATTTTAATCCTTCTACAACTTCATTTAAACTATAAGAGGGAAGTGCTTCACCCTTGTAAAACCATACTCCATTTCTACTTTCGTGATCAACACGTTCAGATGGCAATGTCTTTGCAAAATCCGATAGCGCAGCTCTTTCACCGGAGTCTGCCTTTACAAACTGCAAAATTCTTCCACCTCTTGTTTCTAACGCGCCATAATCACCCTTTATAAATGTAGCCCATTCCCATGCCTGAGAGCCCACAAAGATAGCTCCTCCGATAATGGTAAGGAACATATATATAATGGCCTTATTCTTCATCATCTTGTGACCAGCATCAACTGCAAGTACCATAGTTACCGATGACATAATTAAGATAAATGTCATAAATGCAACATAGTACATTGGGAAATTTCCATGAAAAAATGGAACGTGAGTAAATACCTCATCGGCTATTGGCCAAGTTTCTATAAACTTAAATCTAGAAAAACCATAAGAGGCTAAAAATCCTGAAAACGTCAAAGCATCGGAAACTATAAAGAACCACATCATTAGCTTTCCATAACTTGCTCCTAAAGGTCGGTTTCCGCCTCCCCAAACGCTTTCTTCTGTACTCGTTGTTACCGTAGAATCCATAAACAAATATATCGTGTTATAAGAATAATGGCAAATTTACATTTTTTTCAACTATAGAAAAGCCCAATTATGATACAAATCAAATTTTGTATTAATTTATTATCCAAAGAAATAAAAAAACAGTATCAGATAGACCCATAACAGATCTAAAAAATGCCAAAAAGTCGCCCCCAGTTCAACTCCTAACATGTTCGTATTGGAGTAATTATTCTTAATGTTATTATACAATACTACCAAAAGTGAAATTAGTCCTGCAATGACATGAACAATGTGCACGGTTGCAATTAAAAAAATGTAGGACATTGTAATATTGCTGGTAGGACCAGTAAAATAGTAACCCTGGTTAATCAGCTGTGAAAATCCAGAGAACTGAATAAAAATAAATGCAATACCCAGTAATAGTGTAAGCAGCAACCATTTGGTACCCAGGCTTGCATTATTTGATTTAATCGCTTTACTTGCCAGGATATAAGTGCCACTACTTAGTATGATAATCAGAGTACTATACAAAAATGCCGATGGCAGTTCAAAGTCTTTAAGCCAATCTGGACGAGAACTACTTACAATATATGCGCTGGTCCATCCTGCAAATCCCATAAGCAAACTTGCTATTCCAAACCACAGCATCATTTTCTTCGCCCTGGCATTCTTTTCTTTACTTGTCCCTTGTGTAAGATCCATATGAATTATAAAAATTTATCAATAACATAAACCAATTGCATAAGAGTGATATAGCTTACACTTATTAACATGAGTTTCCTGGCCGATTTATTATCTCTTTTTTCAAATAATCTAAAGCCAAAAAACAACATTACTAGTCCCATAATAAGGATTATCACAGCAGCCGGAATAGATAAATGTAATCTCCCGGTTATTCCAAAAGCCGGAATTACGGAGATAATTATCATCCAAATTGTATACATTATTATCTGAATTGCGGTGCCCTTATCCTTTTTCCCGGTAGGCAACATTTTAAATCCTCCTTTTTGATAATCTTCATCCAGCATCCAGGCTAACGCCCAAAAGTGAGGGAACTGCCAAAAAAATTGGATCATGAAAAGTGTTCCCGGTTCTATTCCGAAATTATTCGTGGCAGCAACCCAGCCGAGCATAAACGGAATTGCTCCCGGAATTGCGCCAACAAAAACTGATAGCGGAGTTTTTGTTTTCAAAGGAGTATAAACACTCGTATATAGGAATATGGAAATAGCCCCAAACATAGCCGTTTTAGGGTTGAGGATATACAGGCTAACCACGCCTAAAATTGTCATAATTATAGCCAGGGTCATGGCTTTATTGCTAGACATTCTACCCGCCGGAATGGGCCTGTTCCTTGTTCTGTTCATCAAAGCATCAAGGTCTTTTTCAATAACCTGATTAAATGCATTTGACGCACCTACCATGCAGTAACCTCCAAATGCCAACAGAAGAAGTGACAAGGGATTTACCTCATAGGCCCCTAAAAGATAGCCGGCCAAAGATGAAAAGACAACGCTAAGTGCGAGTCTCGATTTGGTAATCTCCTTAAAATCAGCAAAAGTCAATACGCTTTTTGTATTGTTTGCCGTTCCAACGACCGTCTTCATTTGAAATCCTTAATCTATAGAATGCGAAGTAAAATATTCGCTTTTATGAGGTGGCAAAGATAAGGCCCATTACATTTTCCTGCAACGAAATACGTTTGTTTATGCTATCTTTAAAGTATACACCAATAAATATAGGAATCTATGAATATTTATAAAACTAAAGTTATGTTTCTGGCCTTTATCTCAACCATTTGCATTTCGTTATTGTCTGCGCAAGACCAGGAAGTGGTTATTGGCATTGATAAGCTTTCGGATGAAGTTTATATGCTTACAGGGCAAGGTGGTAACATAGGTGTCTACATCGGTCATAAGAATGTCTTTATGATCGATGACCAATTTGATCGGTTAAGCGAGAAAATAAAAAAAGCTATTGAATCGCTTACCAATAAACCCATTGCATTTCTCTTTAACACACATATGCACGGTGACCATACCGGAGGAAACGCGAATTTCAATAATGACCTTACCACACTTGTAGCACACGACAATGTTCGGAAACGGGTTATGGCCAATCAGCAAAAAGAATTAGATGATAAAAAAATCACCAAAGAGTATTACAATAAAATGCTGCCCGAAGTTACCTTTTCGGAGGATATTACATTTCATGACGGAGAAGAAACGATCATGGCTTTTCATGTTCATAATGCCCACACAGATGGTGATGCCATGGTCTATTTTGTTAATAATGACGTTATACATATGGGTGACACTTATTTTGCCGGGAGGTATCCCTATATTGATTTGAATAGTGGTGGTAGTTTACAGGGTTTTATTGATGCTCATAAAAAAGTGCTAATGGTAATAGGTGAAGAGACAAAAATTATTCCTGGTCATGGCGGGCCTTCCACAAAAAAAGAACTGGAAATTTATGTTGCCATGTTAGAAGGTGTAAAGACTAGTATTCTGGCCGCTATTGAAGCAGGAAAAACCCTTGAAGAAGTAAAAACCGACACCAGCATTAGTGCGGCCTATGATAACACTCATGGTAATGGCTTTATTAAACCAGAAGCCATGCGCGAGACCTTCTATAAAAGTTTAAAGAGCGAATAATTTGGTACAGAAAAAAACCCTGCCGTTGTCTGGTCAGGGTTTAAAAATATTTATAGTTTTTGATCTTATTGTAATTTAAAGGTAATTGGAATACTAAAAGGCACCCTAACCGCTCTTCCTCTCTGCTTGCCAGGAGTCATTCTGGGAAGTTTTTCAATAATTCGCAATGCTTCTGCTTCCAGATTTTTATCCGGACCTCTGTATCTAATATTTCCAATGCTTCCATCTTTCTGAATAGTAAACATAACATTTACTCTTCCCTGAACACCCATTTCCTGAGCAATTTCTGGATAACGGAAGTTTTTACGGATATGTTTTTGCATCATTTCATTAAAACATGCTCTTTTATCGCTGGCTCCTTCACAACCAGGAAATACAGGCACATCTTCAATTACCGCAAATGGAACATCTACGTCTTCTTCCATTTCGTCAACATCAACATCCTCAACTTCAATAACCGCTTCTTCCTGACTAGTCTCTGTTGATTCAATAACAGTCTCTTCTACTTCTTCCTCATCCTCTACGACTTCAATTACTTCAGGAGCAGCTGGTGGCGGAGGTGGTGGAGGTGTTTTGATCTGTTCTGTCATGGGAACTTCCTCATCCAAATTATCCTCAACATTTAAAGAAATGTCATATTCACTGGATTTATCGTAAGTTTTCCACTCAAATGCACCCCAAACAATTAACATAACAAAGGCCAAACCTAAAACAAAATAGAGTCCACTATTGTTTCTTAAATCGGCTTTTGGATTCTTTTTTAGTTCCATCTTCTAAAATTTTAATATTCGCTAATTTAACTATTAATTTGATTAAAAAGCAATTAATCTTTCCATTTTAACTGCGTTTTACCCGAAAAAAGTATAATTATAAAACCTGCACCAAAAAAAGCACCAAGGCTATTCGCCAGAACATCATATAATTCTCCACTTCTGTTCTCGGTAAATGTATCTTGAATTACTTCAATAATTATACCATAAATAATAACGCTCAGCCCAGAAATTATAATAGCCCGGGTTAGATTAAATTGTCCCTTTGTGCGTTCTCTAATTAACAGTATTCCCAGCGTTGCAGCAACAAAATAGAAAAAGAAATGAATCAATTTATCCAGGTGAGGGATGTTTATCCCCTCCGTGTCTATGTCTTCAAATGAGGATAGGCTAAGGATAGTAATAATTAAAATCCAGCAGATAAAGCCAATAGTAAACCCATAACGTTTAAACACCAATAAGCTCCTTATAACCTGCTTCACTCATAAGACTGTCGATCTCCGAGGCATCATTTATTCTTACTTTAATCATCCAGCCATCACCATAGGGATCTGAATTTACTTTCTCCGGTTCATCCTCCAGCAATTCGTTAAATTCAATGATCTCCCCGCTTAGTGGCAGAAAAAGATCAGAAACTGTCTTTACGGCCTCGACAGTACCAAAAACTTCATCCTTCTCTAAAGTTTCATCCAGTGTCTCTACTTCAACATATACTATATCACCAAGTTCCCCCTGTGCAAAATCTGTAATGCCAACGGTAGCGATATCCCCATCAATCCTTATCCATTCGTGATCTTTGGTATATTTTAATTCGGATGGTATATTCATTTTAATTCATTTTGTTATGCCCGCAAATGTAGTAGATAATCTGTTGGTTTTCAAAAAAAATAGACAGGATAAGAGGCTAAATCCTAAATTGCGCGGATAACATATAAAAACAATATCCTAAATAAATATTGTAAGGACGTTTATTCTAATAAACGCCTAAAAAGTCTTTAGTTTCCGAAATTATATCGAATTGTAAACCCAGTATTGATCGTAGTTTGAGGAAATGCGGTAGAAACAGCGAACTTCGAGAATGAATAATCAAAGAAGAATAAAGCGTTCAGGTTTTTACTTAAGGCATAGTCTGCTGTAAATTTAGTAGACAATAAATTCTGCCCAGCAGTTATCTGATTGTTATCCAAGCTGAGATTTCTAATAATGGTAAGATTATCTCTTAGAGTAAAATCTGCCTTAAGGTTTAAATCGCCTTTTAATCTTTGCTTCTGCCCTCCAATATTTGTTACAAATTTTACATCCTTAAAACGATAACCCAGCCCCAGCGTATAATCCTGGCCATTAATCTCTGTAAGTAAGTTATTGTCGAAGCTAAAAGAATACGCCCTGTCCGTACCTATTTCTGCCAAAATACTCAGCGAACTTTGCATTTCAAAATCCACTCTAATTAAAGGATTAAACTGGTCTGTAAGGACCACATTATTAATAATATTCTCCGGAAGATAATCCTGTGTTTCCGGATTAATTGGCGGAAGATTATCATTGACAAGCTGAGATCTTTCCAGATTAGTTTGAAAAGTATTTATACTGTAGGCAGATCGGTAACCGTGGCTCAATGAAAAACGTTTGAACATCTTTTTAAAGGATTTAATCCGCATTAACCCGGTATATTTAATATTCCAATTTGGTACGGGAATATCTCTAAAAGCATCTAAATTAACCCTATTTACATCCTGACCGGTGTAGGCTGCAAAGAAAGCCGGTAAAATTACGTCCTGACTTGTTGGGCCATATCTTAAAGGATATCCATTCTCATCCAGGCCTTCATCCGGACTCGACCTGTCTGAGAATAACCTTTCTGATACAACAAGCCTGTTATTTTTGAAAGTTTCAAAATTCTTTGATTCAAATTCATCACTTTTACTAAATGATGTACCAATCATTATTGTGGATATACTGAAGTTTCCAAAAGTGTTAGGTGTTTGCGGGATATACTCTCCCGCGTCGATCTCATAATTCTCCTGTAAACTGCTGGAAAATTGCCTGTCTGCCAATAAATCAATAGTCAAATCCCGAACAGGTTGCGCCGTAGCGGTAATGTTCAGCTGTTTGTTTGTACGCTTTATAAATTGTTCGTTAAATTCATTATAAGGGGTAAGCCAGCCATTACGTGCTGCTTCAAAACGCACATCTTTCTGGCTTCCGAAGACAAAACCTAAAGTTGGCCTTGTGGTTCCAATAAATCCGATAGACTGTGTATATCCGGGTAAAACCGTACCGTTATTCTCTCTGTAATTGACGTTAATTCGTTTTACCATTGTTACTATATCAATAACCGTGTTGAATCCGGCACTACTCTTCTTTTTGGGCTTTTTCTCCCCGGCAGCAGGATTTCCGGCTTTATCCCGGCGAACAGGAGTATCCCCAACCTCTCCTTTGCCGCTCCTCCTTTTAAGACCTATTTGATCATAAAGACGTTGCATGCTCAGTGCAGTGGTAATCGTATGTGTATTGGCATTTTGAATAGTGTTAATAACAGCATTGGGATCTCCAAGGGCTTCCTGTACCACTTCATTTAGAGCGTCGCCACCTCGTTGCCAATCAAAATTACTGGTGTAAGTATATTGCGCATTGATAAAGTCCAGGATAGGTATCTTGTTTAGTGGAATATCATAATTTAACTGAAACTGCTGGGCATGCCTGTTGGGTTCTCCGATATCAAAGAAGCCATTCCAAATATTCAGGTCCTGGTTAATATCTGAATCAGGGTTGCCATCCTCTTCAAAATAGTTTCGTACAATATTATTGTTGGAGGCCGTGATATTCAGGCGCAGTGATTTGGATAAACTATAATTAAGCGCATATTGCCAATTAAAAAGATAGTTTCTTTGCTGGAGCAATGGTAATGCAAGTTTTTCTACACCAGCTTCCAGTACATCTCTAAAACGTTGCTGGTTAAATTGACGATTGTAATCTGACTGAACTGAAAAACTGGTCGGCAACAGATTAAAATTTATGTCTTTCAACCATTTTAAGTAGCTCCCTGTAAATAAGGAATCCTTTTTTTCAAAAGGTGCGACCGAAACAGGGTTAAAATTATGGTTGTAAACAAAACCTGTCTTTACATTCTGATCCTTTAAACTCGCAACTTCAAAATCCCTGTGATCCGTCTGGTTATAAGAATAATTAAAAGTAAAATTTTCAATATCATAAATATGGGGTTTAGCTTCAGGACCCCTATTTTTTCGTACACCGATAAAGTTTATACTTGTTCTCTTTGTATAGTCTTCTGACTGCTCTCTAATTTCGTCCTGTTCGGCCTGCGTAGCGGCCGCATCTATCCTGTCCTCAAGTTTTAAATCGTCATACACAGGATCAAATTCGGGTGTTATTAATTGCTCTGAAATTCCATAATTAAAAGGAATTTGAACATTCCATTTTTTAGGTAGAAGTTGTCCGACAGATACATTCGTGACTACGTCGTAGGCTACTGCGTCCTCTCTGGAACGTTCATTTGGCCTTTGATCTACTGAACCAAATCCCGGAGTGCTTTTACCTCCAGTGGCAGTGACATTAGCAAAATCAGCTAAGTTGGCATCAACGGCGGCAAGTGCTGCCCAACCCCCATTATTATCCAAACCTGCCATACGTAATTCGTTAAACCAAACTTCGCCGCGAGCGGGCAGATTATCAATATTTTTAACCCCCAACATAGCACTTCGCAGCGTCCCTATAGAAGGGTTTCCTCTGATTCCAATTCGGATCTGCCCCAATACCCTGGGAGCAAATTCATCAACCGAAACAACTTCCCCATCAATTATTTCATAAAAACTAATTTCATTTAGGGTTTGGTCAGCAATACCTTGTGATTTAACTTTCGTGAGGTCGCTCAGAGCAATATCCAATTCATTTATTTCCGGCCAAATTTCTTCCGGAGTTGCAGAGCCAAAAGGAGTGAACTTTAAAGGGACTTCTATCTGATAAAAATTTTCAGAGAAATCTGTGCCTATCCTTAGAAATGCGACCAAGGGTACATCATCATCCAGATAATCAGAATTTACAATCTTTTCAGCATGTAAAAACATTTTTAACTTCTTGTATTGTCGGATATCAATATTTACATTTTTAAAGACACCTCGGGAGTCCTGAGGCTCAAGATTCTCAACTTTGAATGATAACGACTGTTCATTCTGACGAATGATAGTGTTATTATTATTTAATTGTTCTCTTAGCACTCCCGGAGGTAAAACATAAGGAATAGGCGTTCTGGAATTATTCTCTTCTATGTTTACAGTATTGACATCAACTATAGTCGCATCATCCGTTGGATCATCGTTATTTGATGACAGGGATTTTAAATAATTTCTCCAATCGATACGTACAAGATCCAGGGTAGCAAATCGCAAAACCACATCATCTGTAAAGCCCGTAAGATACATCCGCATAAAACTAATAGATCTAAAATCTGTTACTCCTCCTACTGCATCCGTAAAATCACTTAATGGAATTTTGTACTGAATCCATCTGCGGTTTAGTGTAGTTCCATTTGGCAACTCTGGCGTTGTTCCTTCACTGATATCGGTAACATAGAGATCGTTAATAGTGGTGTTAGGTTTAATAGGAATACGATACTCAAAATAGCTGTTAATAGTATTCATTGTAAGGTCACGGTTAACGTCTTCCACGTCGGGCAAAGTTGTGGAGCCCCGATCGGTATTTGTTACAGTAACAGGTGAATTTCCCTGTGGATTATTAAAGTCAAGGTAACGTTCTAAAATGCCCCCATCTCTGTTCAAATAGTATTGGAAGTTATCGAGAGCCGGATCTTCAGCGGGACCATTGTACCCCTGTGCAGCTTCCAGACTATCATCAAGGCCATCAAAACCAATATCCTGCAGAGAACGGTTAGTTTCGCTGGCATCAAAAGCATAAACAAGAGATTGGGTAGCCGGAACAACGCCCCAATCGGTTGCTGTGGTTAGATCATTGCTGTTTAGTCCCGGTAAACCGTTTTCATATTGTTTTCTTCCATCATCCAGAATGTCCTCAGAGATATTTCCTAAATTGATAACCAATTCACCCGGACCGGTAGCGATACCATCTACATATGGATCCATAACCCAGAACTGTACAAACTCAACATTTGATTGCTCAAAATTTGTACTGCTCAAAGAACGCATCATTCCGGCCCATTTTTGATTTGGCTGGAGGCCGTCAAAGGTTGAACTTGCATTATAAGGTCCTTTTTCGCCCGGATAATAGGCCATATCGAAAGTATTCTGAACGGTAGTTTGTCCCTGGGCGATATCTACCTGTGGAAATACTTCATCTATAAAAACTCTACGGGTCTCATTTGTAGATATATCATTATCATTAATACCAGAAGGACGTTGGTTCGTATAAAAAATTGGGTCTATCGTATACCAGGCCATTTTTGCTCTTTCAAAACCTGTTTCCAAATCCTGCTCACCATCAATTCTAAACTCCTCTGGCGTACTGGCCAATGACCAGCCTAAGGAAGAACGGATATCTATTAGGGCCTGCGCACCTTCAAAATCATCTAAATAAGTTGTAGTTTCTCCCTGAAAGTCTGCATTTTTAGGAGAGTTAGGGTTGAGGTATGCGGCTTCAGCACGAACAGATACATTTGAGGCAACATCTGTATCTATATTAGGCAATTTATTTACCAACCTGGTTAAAAAAGGAACTTCGGTCGAAAAATTAGCATTAAGACCAAAGATGCTATTGTTTACCGGTTCCACTCCATAATTGGACTTTTGGGTAAGAGGCCTTTCATTTAAGTTTTGAAAAGTTCCGCCTAAAATAAAATTCTTGGTGAATTGATGTTCAATATTAAAACCAGTAAATCTCCTGGTTTGCTGGCCAAAAATCGCATTGTTCTCTACAGAGATATTTATTGGTGTATTTGAAGCTTGCAAACTGGGATCTAATATCTGAACTGTTCCTGCCTGATAATTTACCGTATAATCTATTCCTTCCTGCAATTGGCGGCCACCTGCAGTTACTCGTACAGATCCTCTGGGAACATTAAAGGCACCTATAGGGATACCACTTGATCCTTCAGATTTATAACGCCCCTTTAGCTTAAATCTGTTTTTCTCAGCATCTTGTAAAGATGCCGCTTTAGTTAGGGCATACATATTTCTGAAAACATATTTTTGTTGGTTTTCATTATATCCCTGATCATTATCAACATCATAAGTACCACCTCCTAATACATCAAACAGAAACTCCCCAAAAGGTTCAACTTTTGTGAAAAGTAATAGGCCGTTTTGAGTGTTGACGGTAATCCCGGGAACAAAATCGAAGAAACCATCTCCACCACTCTGAACGTCATTAAAAGTATTAAGGCGATCCAGATTAAAAACATCCAGTAGAATCCTATCCTGCAAAGCACCATCAGGAGAATTTTCATCGGGCCATCCGGAACCCGGACCTTCAACCACCGGTAAAATATAATTTCTTGGGGTTGGATCTGAATATAAGATATTGAACCTAAAATCATCCTGACTTAATTGAAAAGCACCCGTGGCATATATGTTTTTCATCATCAGATCCCAGATAGGGTCATTCACATTGGTAATATTACTTTTTAGCAATTTCAGAACAAGTGTATTGTTATTAATTTGCGGAACTTCGACACCTGGGGTAACCGTTGTAGCATCTATTCCACCATTCGCAAATTCACCAACCTGAAATATTTCGCCATTGTAGGTATACTGAAAGGCTACAGCGAGTACTTCATCATTGCTTAAGCGTTGGTTCAAAGAAATATATCCCAATTGAGAATCAAACTGGAAGTCTCTTCCCGTTTCAAGTTTTCTGGCGTTTTCCAAAATAGCATAGTCAAATCCCTGATTTACCTGATATCCGGTATTTATGTCAAAACCATCATCTACCGTAGCAATATCCCTTATGTTCGAGTTTAGCACCCCACCATTATCAATTAACAGCGGATCGTAGTCATTCGCATTATTTCTGGGTAAATCCTGGTTGGAAGCTGAGGTATTAAAAAACCCTGCCGGTTCACCATTTGCCAATCCAATCCTTGTTTTTTCCTTAAGAGCCTCTCCTAAATCCTGAATGGCTACTATGTTTCTTACATTAAGTGTTTGCTGACCCCTGTTTGTGACCCAAACTTCAAGTCGTGTAATTTGAACCTGACTTTTGATAAAAGGATAATTGGTTAAAGCCCCATCATACTGATCCCTAAAATATTGAGCTAAAAAAAAGTGCTTATCCTCATCGTAATCCAGGGCAGACAATTCAAAATCATTCAAGGTGCCGCCACCCTGAGCTACTACTGAACTATTTTGAGATTGCTGCTCAGAGAAAACCGCAGTTACGCTAG
This sequence comes from Eudoraea sp., assembly GCF_049669105.1. Classification (NCBI taxonomy): domain Bacteria; kingdom Pseudomonadati; phylum Bacteroidota; class Flavobacteriia; order Flavobacteriales; family Flavobacteriaceae; genus Eudoraea; species Eudoraea sp. The sequence goes on along the minus strand of NZ_JBATKE010000019.1, from coordinate 3,813 downwards.
TCCTTCCAAACTGCAATTGAGTTTTTACACCAAAAAGGCTTTGTGCTCCTCTAATCAGAGAGCTGTTTAGAGGGAAACTTACATTACCAACCTCTATTTTTCTTATAATATCGTCTTCTGTCGGTGTGTAATCTAATTTTATTAAATTCTGAAAGTCGAAAGTAGCTTCAGTATCGTAGTTAGCAGTTACCTGCAGCCGTTCACCAATTTTTCCCAGCAAGCTTAAACTAATACGCTGGTCAAAATCAAATGAGAGATTGGTACGGTTTCTTGGAGAAAGTGCCGGATTATCATTTTTTTGCCAAATTACACCAAGGTCCATGGCAACAGATCCCTGAGGTATTACTTCGATAGTATTTCCCCCAAATATGGTTTCAAAAAATCCGCTATTCACATAGAAATTAGGAAGCAGGTTTTTTCGAGCTTCTTCGGAACCTGCTTTTTTTCCTGTGAAGGCATCTATTTTCTCCTTAAAATAGGACTTCATGTTTTCTTGTTGTACCAGATCCAAATACTGTTCAGGCGTAAGTATAATGGGATAGCTAATATCAAAATCTCCCACCATTTCAGAATAGATATATCTGTCAAGCTTGGGATCATAAGTATATTTGGAAACAATGCTATTTGGGTTCTCCAGTAAAATTCTCCCCAAAGCAAATCCTGTCTGAACAGAATCTATCTGTACAGAATCGGTTTCCTGTTCATTAGTTTCCTGGGCCTGTATTGTATTTATAACTCCAAGAAAAATGAAGGAAAGTAAAAAAAGCTTAAATGAATATGATTTAAGAATTGATTTTGCCCCTGTTTTCAAACTTATTTACAAATTTTTAAGCGCTTGTTTTATAATGTCCTCTACGCTTAGAGTGGGGTCCTGGGATAAAACCTTGTCTACAGCCTTTTCTGACTGCCTTCGGGCAAACCCGAGAACCTCTAAAGCAGATAACGCTTCTTCTTTATTTGTATTGTTTAAATTTGGTGAAACTTCGTCAATATTATAGATTTTTAAAACCTTGTCTTTTAGGTCTAAAATAACGCGTTGAGCTGTTTTTGCACCTATACCCTTGATCGCCTGAATTGTAGGAACATCCCCACAGGCAATTGCATTTTTAATCTGTAAGGGTGTAAGCGAAGAAAGCATGGTTCTTGCAATATTTGATCCGATTCCTGAAACAGACAGTAATAATCTGAATATTTCTCTTTCAGAGTTTTCTGCAAACCCATAAAGGGTATGCGAATCTTCCTTTACCTGTAAGTGGGTGTAAAGTTGAATATTTTCAGAATCTGTGATTTTTGAAAAAGTATGAAGTGAAATATTTACGAAATAACCAACTCCGGCACATTCTATTACTACGTAAGTGGGATTCTTTTCTACAAGCCTGCCTTTTAAATGGGTAATCATTCGTACTTTATTTGTTGATGAAATGGTTTATTAATCCGTCTCGTTACTTAATCCCATTTTAACTTTCCGCCTTTTCTCGCGCTCCTGAGCATCTATAACTGCCACGGCAGTCATATTTACCATCTCCTCAACACTGGCCCCCAATTGCAAAACGTGAACTGCTTTTCTTAGGCCCAGCATAATTGGACCAATTGAATCTGCAGCATGAAGTTCTTTAAGCAGTTTATAAGTAATATTTGCAGATTCAAGATTGGGGAAAATTAATGTATTCACTTTTTTACCTCCCAGCAAGGAAAAAGGGAACTGACTTTTTCGAAGTTTTTTGCTGAGCGCAAAATCAGTTTGTATTTCGCCATCCACTATTAATTGTGGACTTCTTGAGTGTAAAATCTTAACCGCTTCCCTTACCTTAATTGCATGTGGATGGTTGGAAGAACCAAAATTAGAATACGATAGCAATGCCAAAACAGGATCAAAACCAAAGGCCATACCCAGATTGGCTGTCATCTGAGTTATCTCTGCCAATTCTTCTGCAGTGGGATCAATATTTATTGAGGTATCTGCAAGAATTAAAGGACCTCTTTGGGTAATCATAATATGGGCAGTTGCCGCCCTTGAAACATTATTTGCTTTTCCTATGACTTCAAAAATTGGCTTCACCACATTGGCATATGCCCTTGAATGCCCTGAAATCATTCCATCTGCATCTCCTTCCAGGACCATCATTGCTCCATAATAATTACGCTCCCTCATTTTAGTGCTCGCACCATATAAGGTTACTCCGTTCCTTTTTCTTGCTTCGAAAAACTTAGCTGCGTAACTTTTTCTTTTCGCTTCAGAAGATTCGTCCTTAGGATCAATAATTAGAACATCTGCATCAAACTCTAATTCATTTTTCAATTCCAGGATGACCTCTTTGTTTCCCAATAAGATAGGGATAGCTATACCATCTTCATGGGCAATTTGAGCAGTTTTCAACACATCAATATGATTCGCTTCGGCAAAAACAATCCTTTTTGGATTACTCTTGGCTCTACTCATCAATAGGCGCATCACCTTATTATCATCTCCGGATCGTTTAAGAAGTTCTTCCCTATACCTGTTCCAGTCTTCTATCGGGGCCTTGGCAACGCCACTCTCCATGGCTGCTTTTGCTACCGCCGGTGGTATTTCGGCTATAAGTCTTGGATCAAATGGTTTTGGAATTATATAGTCCTTTCCAAAGGTTAACCTGGTTTCGCCATACGCAATATTCACCTGTTCGGGAACTGGTTGCTTGGTCAATTCAGACAATGCCCTTACGGCAGCCATTTTCATGGCTTCGTTAATTTTAGTCGCTCTAACATCGAGTGCCCCTCGAAATATAAAAGGAAAACCCAGCACATTATTTACCTGATTGGGGTGATCAGATCTTCCGGTAGCCATAATAACATCATCTCTGGTGCTGCAGGCCAATTCATATTTTATCTCAGGATCAGGATTTGCCATAGCAAAGACTATTGGGTCTTTTGCCATAGATTTAAGCATTGCCGGAGTCAGGATATCGGCAATTGAAAGGCCGATAAATACGTCTGCATCAATTATGGCTTCCTCCAAAGTGTTTATCTTCCGCTTTGTGGCAAACTCGAGTTTTTCTTTGGAAAGATTCTCTGCATCCTGGCGAATTACACCTTTGCTATCTAACATTACGATATTCTCTGATACAGCTCCAAAGGCTTTATAAAGTCTTGTACATGAAACCGCTGCAGCCCCTGCACCACTAACAACGATTTTTACTTTTTCAATTTTTTTCTTTGCTATCTCCAGGGCATTTAACAATGCCGCTGACGATATTATTGCCGTTCCGTGCTGATCGTCATGCATCACCGGTATATCAAGCTCTTCCTTTAATCTCCTTTCAATTTCAAAAGCTTCAGGAGCTTTAATATCCTCCAGATTTATCCCTCCAAAAGTAGGCGCAATGATCTTTACGGTTTCTATAAACTTTTCTACATCTTTTGTATCAAGTTCTATATCCATACCATCTATGTCTGCAAAAATTTTAAAAAGTAAACTCTTGCCTTCCATTACAGGCTTGGAAGCCTCCGGACCAATATCTCCAAGTCCCAAAACAGCAGTGCCGTTAGTAATAATGGCAACAAGATTTCCCTTGGCTGTGTATTTATACACATTCTCCTTGTCCTTTGCTATCTCCAGGCAGGGTACAGCAACACCGGGAGAATAAGCAAGCGCCAGATCACGCTGAGTAGCATAGGGTTTAGTCGGAACAATTTTAATTTTACCCGGTGTAGGTTTGGCATGATAGATCAGTGCTTCTCTTCTTTTTTTCTCGTCGGCCATGGATACATTTTGAATCTCAAATTTAAGAGTATTTCTTGGGATACGAACATATCTTTGAATACAATTAAAATTAC
>NZ_JBATKE010000018.1:0-11676 GCF_049669105.1 Eudoraea sp. | reverse complement strand
TTTTGGAAAAAGCCCTCGGTAGAGAAATATCAGTGGTTCAAAAAATGCCTTGTGAAGAAAAAATGATACTCTCTGGAATTCTTACCGATAGTATAAATAAAAGAATGATGCAGGAAAGCGATAATTTTTTAGCTGAGCAATTACTCTTACTGGCCTCCTCTACCCTATCAGACACATTAAACACAGGAACGGCTATAGCGTACATGCTTGAAAATCACCTTAAAGATTTAAAACAACCGCCTAGATGGGTAGATGGTTCCGGACTTTCCAGATATAATCTTTTTAGCCCTGAAGCTATGGTATATGTTTTGAATGCAATTTATAGGGAGGTTCCAAAAGAACGACTATTCCATCTTTTTGCGGAGGGAGGCAAATCGGGCACAATATCTGATTGGTATCCGGGAAATCCCCAACCATATATCTATGCTAAAACTGGCACACTGGGTAACAATCATAATATAAGTGGGTATTTAATAACTAAATCCGGGAAAACCCTAATATTCAGTTTTATGAATAATCATTTTATGAATCCCGCTTCGGAGATAAAAAAACAAATGCAGTATGTGTTCGAATGGGTGCGGGACAATTATTGAATTATGTTATTTATGCTTGCGTATTGTACGAGCATAATAGTTTTTGCATCTTTTATTTCCCCGTTTGAAATCATGTCTAAAGCCCTATCAAATAAAACTTCCAGTACTTCAATATTTTCACTCTCATCCTCGGCACCCCCACCATCTCCAACTTTCATTTGCTCTTCGTATTCGCCAATAAAAAAGTGAAGTATTTCAGTAACGGAACCAGGTGACATATAAGATTCAAATACCTTTTTCACATGATGTATTTGATACCCGGTTTCTTCCTCAACTTCTTTTTTGATACAATCTTCCGGATGAGCCCCATCCAGCAAGCCTGCGCATACCTCTATCATCATCCCGGAGGGGTTTCCATTTACGTAGGTAGGCATTCTGAATTGTTTGGTAAGAATAATTGTTCCTTTCTGTTTGTTATACAACAAGATTGCAGCTCCATTTCCACGGTCATAGGACTCGCGAATCTGAGTTTCCCACTTCCCATCCTCCTTTTGATATTCATAAGTGTACTTGCTTAATGTATACCAATTATCTGATAAAACTTCTTTTCTAATATTTTTAATCCTGCTTTTTGTCACGTTCATCGCGGCCTATAATATTTGAAGTATTAAATATAATTGGTTTATACGGTAAGTGCATTATTTAAATACCTCCTAAAAGGAAGCATTTCTCTGTATACTTTGATAACAATTTCTCTAAAATCATCGCTTATTACCTGTTCTTTTGAAAGCTGGTGGACTACCGCAAAGGATTTATTTCTCAACAAATCAATATAAGGATGCTCTTTTGTAAAACCTTTGGGGGCACTTTTCAACTTTTCATCAATATATAACGAGCCAAAAGTTTTTTTAAATGAATCTTTATTGATGATTTTTATTAGTTCTTCCCCGTTATAATCTATAGCCTCCCTTATACTTCGCAGTGATTTTGGGTCCGGTCGCCAAACTCCACCGGCAAGTAAAGATTCATTTATTCCAATCTGAATATAGAAATCTCCTGCCCCTGGTGCTTTATCCAAACCTGCACCAAAGTGATCTTTATAAATAGGTTTATGAGGGTGAAACATAAGATTATTGTTAATCCTGTTTATTCCTTTTTTTCCTGGAGTCCTGTAATAATGCTTATCAATATCAGCGAGGGTATTATCCATGTCATCTAACCAGCTAATAAATTCTGAACGAATTTCCTTGTACCGTTTTCGGTTAATATCCATCCAGACCTTGGAATTGTTATTCTCCAATTCACTTAAAAAGTCAAATAGTTTATTAAAATTCATAAAGAAATTAGTCTGGGTTCAAAGTTTATAGGGAATAATTTAGAAACGGTTATCACCATCCAGAAGATCTCCTATTCCTCCTAAAATACTTCCCTCTCCTTTGTCCTTTCCTCCCCCTTTTGGCGCTGCAGCCCAAACTCTGCCTGCAAGCCTGCTAAAAGGCAGGGATTGTACATAGACGGTTCCAGGGCCTCTTAAAGAAGCAAAGAACAAACCTTCACCACCAAATACAGTATTTCTGATTCCACCAACAAACTCAATATCGTAGTCTATATCCTTTGTAAACCCCACAATACAACCTGTATCAACTTTTAAAATTTCACCAGGCCCCAGCTCTTTCTTGGCCAGGGTACCGCCGGCGTGAACAAAGGCCATACCATCCCCTTCAAGTTTCTGCATGATAAAACCTTCACCCCCAAACAGGCCCCTGCCAAGTCGTTTAGAGAATTCTATACCTATAGAAACTCCTTTGGCCGCGCAGAGAAAGGCATCTTTCTGACATATAAATTTTCCATGTTTTTCAGATAAATCAATGGGCAAAATCTTGCCGGGATAAGGAGAAGCAAAACTAACTTCCTTTTTGCCCTGACCCACATTTAAAAAAGCGGTCATAAACAAGCTCTCACCGGTTAGAATTCGTTTTCCTGCCGAAAATAATTTGCCAAGTACACTGTTATCCTGGTTGGAACCATCGCCAAAAATGGTATCCATCTTTATGTCGGCGTCCATCATCATGAAACTGCCGGCTTCAGCCACCACAGCCTCCTGTGGATCCAGCTCTATTTCAACGTATTGCATTTCTTCGCCGTAAATCTTATAGTCTATTTCGTGTGCGTTCATTTTTATTATTTTAGGTTATTACTAGTTAGTTGGTTCAGAGTACAAAATGTTACAGCAACAGAATAAAAAAACAATATCAGTTTCTCAATTTTACCGTCCATTCAAAATTAAAGGTAGAAACTACTTCTCCCGACTCGTTTACGCCAACAGAATTCATCCAAAAGGTTTGTCCCTCTCCTGTAGCAATCGTTTGGTCCAATGCTTCTTTTATCTTATGCCCGTCCTCGCATTTGAATGTAATTTTACCGGTCGCTTTTTTAGAGAAATTAGCATTATTACTGGCAACAAGCATGGAAATGCTTTCACTGCGTTCTCTAATCTGTGAACTAACCATAATCCCGGTACTAAGTTCGGCTGCCATCCCCTGAACAGCCCAGAACATAGATTTAAATGGGTTCTGATTAAACCATTTATGCCTTACGGTAACCACAGCTTTCTCTTCATCGAAAGATCTAAGCCGAACACCGGACCACCAGGCCGATGGTAATTTAAAAAAAGCAAAGACATTGAATTTACTGGGACTCAGGCTCATAAAAATAAAAATATATGGTAAAAGTAAGTATTCTATTTTAACTTATAAATGTTAATTATTTGTTAAATATTAGTACTATGTTTTGCATAATACCTTCTTTTAGATATATATTTGCATAAGAAACTAATAGGCCATGACAGAGACATTGACAAAACACGAAAGAAATTTATCCGCAGTTATTCATGCATCCACGCTTAGCAAGTACTTTATTCCCTTTGGTAACTTTCTTTTGCCATTGGTTTTATGGATTGGAAATAAGAAGGAACACAACTTCGTGGACTACAACGGAAAGCAGGCTTTAAATTTCCAAATTAGCCTCTTATTGTATTCCATTATTCTGGGAATTATATCGGTTCCTTTTGTACTGGGGTTTTTACCCAGCATTTTTGAAGGAGGGTTATTGGATATTCGGGATTACAATGAGTTCAATAATATCAATTTTCATTTTATAGGAGAAAACTTGCATTTAGGATGGTGGCTTTGGCCTATAGGCATAACAGGTCTGTTGCAAGTTGCACTCTTTATTGTCAATATTGTTTACACAATTTTGGCAACCCTTAGAACAAATGAAGGACAGTATTTTAAATATCCAATAACGATCAATTTCATAAAATAATAAACAGCAGTAATCAAGCTGTATAACAGGAGTTATTCATCAATAAAAAAGAGTTTATTTATCAATCATCATCAAATGAAAAACAAAAAAACGAACAGTTAACCAGATGCTGAATTAATCCGCGACACGAGGAACAGCACAAAACAGAATTATGAAATTATGAACATAGAAAACACAAAAGCACAGATGCGAAAAGGAGTTTTGGAATATTGCATACTCTCCATTCTTCGAGGAGAAGATAAGTATGCTTCCGAAATTCTTGGAACCCTCAAGGATGCAAAAATGCTGGTAGTTGAAGGTACAATTTATCCCCTGCTAACCAGGTTAAAGAATGCAGGGTTGCTCAATTATCGCTGGGAGGAATCAACCTCTGGCCCACCCAGAAAATATTATGCACTTACGGAAACAGGTAAAGTGTTCCTGAAAGAATTGAACATTACCTGGGATGAACTCAGAGGAGCAGTTAATTTGGTTACCAATACTAAAAACAACTAACAATGAATAAAACAGTAAATATAAATCTCGCAAATATACTTTTTCACATAGATGAAAAAGCATTCAACAAATTACAGCGGTATCTGGAATCAATTAAGCGTTCATTTTCCGGTACGGCAGGAAGTGATGAAATCATTGCTGATATTGAAGCCAGGATAGCTGAACTTTTCCAGGAAAAAATGGAAAACGACAGGCAGGTTATTACCCTCAAAGAAGTAGATGAAGTCATCAATATCATGGGACAGCCGGAAGACTATATGGTAGATGAAGACATTTTTGAAGATGAACCAAGACAAAGTAGTGAATCACGGCCAAGAGTTAAAAAACTCTATAGAGATATTGACAACAAATATATTGGTGGTGTATGTGCCGGACTTGAGCATTATCTAGGGTTCGATGTCTTATGGATACGTCTAATTTTCATCGTACTTGGTATTTTCACAGGTTTTGGTTTTATTGCCTATATTTTACTCTGGATCTTAGTGCCGGAAGCTGCAACCACTTCTCAGAAATTGGATATGAGAGGTGAACCGGTTAACATAAGTAATATTGAAAAAAAAGTAAAAGAAGGTTTTGACGAAGTCGCAGATAGGGTAAAGAGTGTAGATTATGAAAAAGTAGGAAATAAAGTAAAAAGTAGTGGCAGAACTTTTTTTGATGCTCTTGGAGACATTATCATGTTCTTTTTCAAAGTTTTCGGCAAATTTATAGGGATATTATTAATCATAATAGGTGCCGCAACTTTAATTGGTCTCTTTATAGGATTATTCACAGTAGGAATTCTGGACATAGTACATATCCCAGGTGTTGATTTTTACGATATGGTGAATTCCACAGTTGCACCCGTTTGGCTGGTTTCACTACTCTCCTTTTTCGCAATAGGAATACCATTTTTCTTTCTGCTATACCTGGGGTTAAAAATTCTTGTGAACAACCTTAAATCTATCGGAAACATTGTTAAGTTCTCTTTATTGGGATTATGGCTGCTTTCTATTATCGGATTGAGTGTCCTTGGAATTCAACAGGTGTCGGCTCATGCTTTTAATGGAACAAGCACAGTTACAGAGGATTTATATTTTCCTCAAGCCCTGGATACTTTGCGTATTCGTCTACAATCCAGTGACCTATACGAAAATCAGGAAAACGTAGGAATAAATGGAATGACGGTTACCTATAATGAAAACGGAGATAAAATTTTATTTGCTAACGACGTAAGATTTGATATCAAAAAATCTGAAGATTCACTTGCACACATTCGTATTAGGAAGGACGCAAACGGAAGTTCTTTTACTAGCGCAAAAGATAGGGCAAGCAAGATTGATTACAATTATTCTATTGAGGCTAATACCCTGTTACTCGATAATTTTCATACAACAGATGCCAAAAATAAGGTTAGGGATCAGGAAGTCAGATTAACCGTTTTTGTTCCCGCAAATAGCGTAATCCAATTGGATGAATCCGCCAAACGCCATATTGGAAGAATAACCCGCTACGACAAGGATATTTATAGAAGTGATATCATAGATTATCAGTGGCTTATGCAGGAGAACGGTGTATTAAAATGCCTGGATTGTCCTGAAGTAATAGATGACGAAGACGAAGATGATGAAAATGGCCGCATAATTATCAATGGGAATGGCGTAGATATTGACATTAAAGACGATGGGGATTCCTTTAAAATGAAAATTGATGAGGACGGAGTAAAGATCAAAACCAATGAGAATAACTAGAAGGCTTACAATTCATCATTTGAATTCAACAATTGAGTAATTCATTTTCGTTATTTCTAATAGAAACAAAGAATTTTATCAATCAAATTAAATCAGTAAACAATTAATCAAAACCCGTAAAATTTGGGTTCTTAAAAACGACAATCATGACAACATTAGCAAGAATTACAATCGCATTGATCCTGGCGCTATTTCTTTCCTCCTGTGCCTTTGACATAAATTTTGGAGACGGCAAAAAAGGAAATGGGGTTATAGCCAAAGACCGAAGAGAGGTTACTGAAGAATTTACCGTTGTATCGGCCTCAGAAGGCCTGGACGTATATGTTACTCAGGCTAAGGAATTTGAAATTTCAGTAGAAGCCGACGAAAATATTATTGACCTTATTGGAACAGATATCCGAGATGGTAAACTAAAAATCCATGCCATTGAAAATATTGGCAGAGCAACAAAAAAAATATATGTCTCTTTACCCGACATTACCGGACTGGAATCTTCAAGCGGTGCTGATTTAGTTGGGAAGAGTGTTATTAAATCTGATAAAATATCATTGAATGCCAGCAGTGGCTCGGATCTGCACGTAGAATTAAGTGCCGATGAAGTTGATGCCAATACAAGTAGTGGGGCGGATATTAGATTATCCGGTGAAGCCAATATGCTATATGCCAATGCCAGCAGTGGTTCTGATATTAAGGCCAGAGATTTTAATGTACAAACCTGCCGTGCCGATGCAAGCAGCGGAGCAGATATTTCTGTTAATGTATCTGAATCTCTAACCGCTGACGCCAGCAGCGGTGCTGATATTTCCTATACCGGAGAAGCAAAAGTTCAAATGAAGAAATCTGTTTCCGGAAGCGTTCATAAAAACTAAGATGAGTTAGTCAGTATTAAATACCAAACATTTTCCTAAGCATTATTTTAACCCCGGTATTCTTACCGGGGTTTTATTTCGTCATATATGGGATTTATTTATATTCGTATTAAACAATTGATTAATGAATCTCAATCTAAAAAAGTACACTTTAAACTTGAAACATACCTTTAGTATTTCAAGGGAATCTCATGATTCACAAGATACTTTAATAGTTTCTCTCTCGTCTGAAAATTGTACCGGCTACGGTGAAGCAACTTCCAATCCGTATTACGGTATTAGCTGTGAAAGTATGATCTCTGAAATAGAGGGAATTCGCCGGGAAATAGAGTCCTGCGATTTTCATAATACCGAAGACTTTTATTCTTTTATTGCTTCCAGAGGATTAAGCAACTTTGCATTATGTGCTTTAGATCTTGCGGCTCATGACCTCTATGGTAAAATCATTGGAAAACCACTGTATGAGATTTGGGGTACTTCTATTGAGAATTATCCTGTTACCAACTATACGATTGGCCTGGATACTGTAGATAAAATGGTCGCAAAAATAAAGGAAAAGCCCTGGCCTATTTACAAAATCAAGTTAGGAACGGATAATGATGTGGCCATTATTAAAGAGTTACGCAAACATACAAATGCTATTTTCAGGATTGATGCCAATTGTGCCTGGACCGCGAACGAGACTATTCACAATGCACCCTTGTTAAAAGACCTGGGTGTAGAGTTTTTAGAACAACCTCTAAAGGCTGATGATTGGGAAGGGATGGAAAAAGTAATTCACCAAAGTGTTCTTCCGGTAATTGCTGACGAAAGTTGTATAGAAGAGGGCGACGTAGAGAAATGCTGGCTCCATTTTAATGGTATAAATATTAAATTGACTAAATGCGGGGGACTGACACCGGCTTTGCGAATGATAGATAAAGCCAGGGAACTGGGTTTGAAAGTCATGGTAGGGTGCATGACGGAATCTACCGTTGGGATTTCTGCTATTGCCCAGCTATTGCCAAAATTAGATTATGTAGATATGGATGGGGCAATGCTATTAGCCGAGGATATTGCAGCGGGAGTTCAAATTAAAGAAAAAGGCCGTGTTATTTTTCCTGGAATAAATGGCAGCGGAATAGAATTATTCAAATGACCTCTTATATAGATTCTTTTCCGGGCCGTGAAATTGTAATTGAGCAGAAGAAATTTCTTTACTTCGGTGGAACCAGCTATTTTGGGCTGCAAACTGATAGGGAATTCCAGAGTATTTTTATCGCAAACATCAAAAAATATGGCACCAGCTATGGTGCTTCCAGAAAGTCTAATGTTCAGCTATCGGTTTATAGAGAAGCGGAAACTCATCTTTCTAAATGGGTGGGCAGTGAAGACTGTGCAGTCCTGTCATCAGGATATCTTGCGGGCCAATTAATTTGCAGCTTGTTCAGTGGTAAGCAATATCAGTTGTTCTATACACCAAACAGTCATTCTGCCTTATACCAATCTAAAATTAAACCCTATATCACTTATTCGGCTTTGAATATTGCAATAAAGGACCATCTGTCATCAAACAAAGAGGCAATACCGGTTATTCTATTAGATACCATAGATTTCTCAGGCTACAACTATCCACAATTTCAAGGGTTAACATCGCTGCCTCTAAATAAATGTATACTAGTTGCAGATGATTCACACGGTATTGGACAAATAGGTCCCGGCAATAGTGGTGTTTTCCAAATTCTCTCGAATTTCAAACCCAAAGAGCTATTAATTTGTTGTTCTTTGGGTAAAGCCTTAGGTATAGATGCAGGCGCAATCTTTGGCACCAGGCACAGGTTAAAAGAAGTAATTAAAACGGATTTTTATGCTGGAGCTTCACCCCCATCACCTGCAAGTATGGCCACTTTAATAAAGGCTGAAGAGATATATAAATCTAAAAAAAGGAAGTTGGATGATAATACTAGTTTTTTCTTAAATCTTATAAATGATCGTAAGAAATTTACCTTTATACAAGGATTCCCGGTATTTGGTTATTCCAATCCTGAATTAACCAAATTTCTGTACAATAACGGAATTATTGTGACCGATTTCAATTATTCCTCAGAAGAAGCCAGCTTAAAAAGCAGGATAGTTTTAACAGCCTTGCATACTGAGAAAGACATATTAAAAATTACCTCACTTATTAATTCTTTTTACGATTAATAATTAGACTTAAGGCAGGCCATTTACAATTCATAATTTAATCCATGATATTCTGTTGGTTTTACAAAAAAATTTGTAACTTTTAAGATATCTTTAAGAATAACTATTTAAAACACAAAACCATGAAAAAATTTCTTGGATTAGTTTTATTGATGGTGATTTTGGTCACAGCTACTTCAATCACATCTTTAAAACCTAACACTATGCATACCATGGAGGGAACCTGGGAACTGCAAAGCTTTTATAACTATGATGGACAGGAAGTGACAGATACTGCCAAAATACAAGAAGGTTACAGACAGGTGAAAATGTATTATGATGGGAAAGTAATGTGGTCACGCACAGATCCGAACGATACTATTGGCAGGTTTGGTTACGGGTCCTACAGGATAACTGACACCGATTTAATAGAAACGATTGAATATGGGGATTATCACATGATGAAGGCCTTAGATACTTTACGCGAATTCACTTTTGAATTAGTTTTGAAGGATGATATTTATAGTCAGATATCAATTGATGCCGATGGTAACAGGACTTTCTCCGAAAATTACAAAAGAATAAATTAGGATCTGGTATCTCCAGAAAACTAAAAGACCGCCAAAATAAAGCGGTCTTTTAGTTTTTAAAGCAAATGTATTGCCTGTTAAATCAGGATACTTCCTGAGGAGTTTCAATAGTAGCCAAATAACGTTCCGCATCCAATGCTGCCATACAACCCGTTCCTGCTGCTGTCACCGCTTGTCTGTATTCCTTATCCTGAACATCACCACTGGCAAAGACTCCTGGTCTGCTTGTTTTAGTAGATTTACCGGGTGTTATAAGATAGCCTGTTTCATCCATCTCTAACTGACCCTTGAAAATTTCTGTATTGGGTTTATGACCTATGGCAACAAAGAATCCTGTAATAGGAATTTCTTCTTTTTCACCTGTTTTATTATTCACGATACGTAAACCTTCAACAACCTGCTCGCCCAATACTTCATCCACTTCTGAATTATATCGCAGATCAATGTTTGGTAGACTGTTTACTCTGTGTTGCATGGCCTTAGAGGCTCTCATAAAATCCTTTCGCACCAACATAGTAACTTTATTGCAAATGTTCGCAAGATATGAAGCCTCCTCAGCGGCTGTATCACCACCTCCGACTATTGCTACATCTTGTCCTTTGTAAAAAAATCCGTCGCAAACCGCACAGGCCGATACACCGCCTCCGCGCAAACGTTGCTCACTGGGAATATTTAAATATTTTGCAGTTGCACCTGTGGAAATAATAACGGTTTCCGCCTCAATTACTATAGAATCATCTATGGTTACTTTGTGAATCCCGCCAACTTCATTACTGAAATCGACCGCAGTAGCCATTCCTATTCGGACTTCTGTTCCAAAACGTTCTGCCTGTTGCTGCAACTGGACCATCATCGTAGGTCCGTCTATCCCTTCAGGGTAACCCGGAAAATTATCCACTTCCGTGGTGGTTGTTAATTGCCCTCCGGGCTCCATCCCGGTATACATAATTGGTTTCAGATCTGCTCTGGCTGCATAAATAGCAGCCGTATAACCTGCAGGACCTGAACCAAGTATAAGTGTTTTTACACGTTCAATTTTTTCTGACATGATTAAATATTAAACTATAATTATTATGCCATAAAAGTAGGATTTTCAAGATAAACCTTACTTTAAAAGTTATAAAAAGTTATTATAATTATTAAAGTTTATCTATGCTATCCTTCTTATATAATTCAAATCAACTTTTGAATAATAATCAAATTATTTAGCTAATCCTTTATACCAAATTTGGATAAGATGTCTTCCATTAAACACCATTTTGTGAATGATGACTGTAAAAGGTTTACCCCAACGAAGGCAGTAAACCATAACCAATTAATGTTTACGTAAATGGCCAACATTAAGCTAATTAGAATAAAGGTTCCGGCTACAGCCCTAACAATTCTGTTTTTCATACTTATTATATTTTAAATTGATCTTTCTATGGGAACTACAATCGCTTTTATGGGATTGTTGGTTACCAGATTTTTATTAAACTCTTCAATCAAGCTAAAGATTACATCTATTTTATCATCTTCTGTAAAAGAGAAAAAAAGACTGGACTCTACCCCGCCTTTAACTGCCGGAAACCATTTTGAGGTCATTAACATGGTTGCCTGTTGTTTATATCCATCTATTTCCGAACCGCTAAAACTTTCTATTTTAGCTTTTTTAAAAAGCCGCAGAATGTCTTCATCAAACTGATCTACAACAGTAACGATTAGTAATTTCATATTTTGTGATTTTTACGTTCTATCAAATAATATACAAGTGGTACTACCAACAGCGTAAGTACTGTTGAAGCAATAGTTCCTCCCATTAATGAAATTGCCAAGCCCTGAAAAATAGGGTCAAAAAGAATGACAAAGGCACCAATTACGACTGTACCGGCGGTTAGGAGTATGGGAGTTGTACGAACTGCGCCTGCGTCAATAACTGCTTGTTTTAAAGGAATCCCTTCTGCCACACGAAGGTTTATAAAGTCTATAAGCA
>NZ_JBATKE010000017.1:0-2616 GCF_049669105.1 Eudoraea sp. | reverse complement strand
TTTATATGCTGCCTGTCTTTTTTATAAGGAGCAACAAATGCAGCCAATATAACTATTCCTGCATCTATAAACAATTTCGATATTTCTCCAATTCTTCTGATATTTTCTGATCTGTCTTCCGGGCTAAAGGTAAGCCCACGATTAATTCCCCGGCGTACATTATCCCCATCTAAAACATAGGTTTTTATACCTTCTGAAAAGAGTTTTTGCTCAAGAACATTAGCAATTGTCGACTTTCCGGATCCGGATAATCCGGTAAAAAATATTAAAAAGGTGTCATGTCCATAAGATTTTCTCCGGACTTCCCTGTTAATCCTGTAGTTATGAGTAACTATGTTTTTTTCCATTTTTCTGTCTGAGTTCTTTTAGGTAAGCCAAAGTTGATTTTATACCATGCCCGCTCATGAAAATAATACAATGCCATTTTTGTAACCACTTCAGCCATTCCAATTTTTAAACCAATTATAGGATTTCCGGAGATGAGCCAAGATAGCAAAATGGTATCTAATGTCCCCACAATTCTCCATGTTACCGTCTTAATAATATGTCTTTTTCGACTATCCGGAATACCAATATTAAACCAAATACGTTCATGGAAATAATAGAGGATCATTTTTGTCAGTACTTCCGAAAAACCGATTTTAAGTCCGGTAAATGGGTTTCCGGATATTAACCACGATAATAAAATGGTATCTATGGTACCTACAATACGCCATGTTATGGTCTTGGCAAGATGCCTTCTATGAGATAAGTTACGCATTATCTACTCACCAGAAAATAAGGGTTTAATAAATTTTCTTTATTGTATTCCAATTCCCTATTGGTTTTTACGTTCGTAACCTTAAGACCTGCTGCCTTACAAATACAGTGGCCCGCTGCAGTGTCCCACTCCATTGTAGGAGCAAACCGGGGATATACATCTGCTTTTCCTTCTGCGACTAAACAAAACTTTAAGGAACTACCCTTAGATACTATCTCCACTGCATTGTAATTTTTCTTTTCTTCTTCAATAAAATCCAATGTATCCTGATTCATATGGGATCTGCTCCCAACAACACGTAAATTACCCCTTGCGGTTTGAGTAGGATATATTCTATTGGAATCATCAAAAAGACTCTCTGGTAGTTGATGGTCCCCCGTCAAAATAACTTTATAGGCCTTACTGCTAACGGCATCTCCATAATACAGCTCTTTTAAAACGGGAACGTATATTACACCTAACAAAGGAACACTATCTTTACACAAAGCGATATTCACTGTAAATTCACCATTTCTTTTAATAAATTCTTTAGTACCATCGAGTGGGTCTACAATCCAGCAAGTTTCCCATTCTCTGCGCTCCGCGTAAGATTCATTTTTTATTTCTTCACTGATAATAGGGTAGGGAGTATTTTTTAAAAAATCATTAATGATTGTACTTGAAGCAAGATCAGCTTCAGTTAATGGCGATTGATCCTTTTTTAATTCAACCGAAAAGTCCGGATCATTATAAACTTCCAGTATCGCCTTACCCGCTTGTATTGATGCGTCGATAATAAGTTCTAATAATTCATTGGTTTTGGACATAGTTTTGGTTGTTTGGTATGAACTAAATGGGAAGATAATATAATTATTAAATATCCGGTGATTAAAACCTGTGAGAAATTACTCTAACCCATAGTAAAGGCGATACCAATCCACAAATTCCTGAATCCCTTTTTCTATTAGTGTATTTGGACTATAGTTATAATCACGAATAAGATTATCTACATTGGCCCAGGTTTTGGTTACATCACCTGCTTGCATGGGTAGCATTTCTTTCACGGCAACTTTACCCAGACTTTTTTCAATAGCTTCAATAAAATCAAGAAGTTTTACAGCACTATTGTTTCCTATATTGTATATCTTGTAAAGTTCATTTAATTCAAGTCTTTTTTCAACTGAGCCTTCAATTACTCTTACTACTCCCTCCGTGATATCATCAATATAGGTAAAATCACGTTCCATTTGCCCGTGATTAAATACCTTTATCGGTTTTCCTTTTACTATAGCATCGGTAAAAAGAAACATAGCCATATCGGGCCTGCCCCATGGACCATAGACCGTAAAGAATCGAAGCCCTGTTGTAGGGAATCCATACAAATGACTATATGTATAGGCCATTAGTTCGTTGCTTTTTTTGGTTGCAGCGTACAGGCTTATGGGATGATCTACATTGTCAGTCGTTTGAAAAGGAATTTTAGTGTTTAACCCATAAACACTGGAACTGCTGGCATATACTAAATGTTTGATTTTATGGTGTCTGCAACATTCCAAAATGTTAAGAAACCCAACAATATTGCTGTCGACATAAGTCTCAGGATTTTCAAGGCTGTAACGAACGCCTGCCTGGGCGGCCAAATTGCAAACCACATCAAATTTTTCGGTTTTGAAGAGCAGGGGGAGTGCTTCCCTGTCTTCTAAATTCAAACGAATAAATGAAAATTCAGGTTCTGAAGAACTCCCTGTTATTTTGTTGTAAACTTCCGCCTTTTTTTGATGAACACCCAACTGAGCCAAGCGTCCGTATTTGAGCTGCACATCATAATAATCGTTAATATTATCAAGGCCAATAACCGTATGTCCTTTATCTAAAAG
>NZ_JBATKE010000016.1:0-3575 GCF_049669105.1 Eudoraea sp. | reverse complement strand
AGCGAGCATCCAAACAACTGTTTTTATAGCTGTTTCCTTTTTTTTAAGTTCTTCAATACTCAAACTTGATAGTTCTTGTTGATTCATAATAATTAAATTTTAGCTTTTCAAAATAAATGGTAACGGTATTGTGTATAAAACGTAGCGTATAAAAAGACACTAACTTTTCGGATTAACACAGAGCCGAATTTTTAATTTTTATGTTTACTTTTCTTTTATAAATATAACCAAATTAAAAATTTGGCGTACTTTATAAATATACAGAAACCTCTCGGAAAGACTGTAATAGCTATGTTTTATACACGGTGTTACCTTGCGTTTTTCCTATCTGAAAGTTTTATTCTATCATAATCTTTGTTGCTTTTTGTAAAAATATATTGTTTGGAATCATAATTTTTTCATTTGTATCTGTCTTTAAAATCACATAGAACAATCCAATGTCTGACACTTGTCCCGTAATATCAAATTCTTTGTCAATTATAGTAATAGATTCTCCTAATTTAACAGGATGACTTATAAATATGATTATTGCTGATGATATGTTAGAAATTATTGACCATTGTGCGACTAATGCAATTCCTACCACAGTGAGAACAGAAGTAATGAAAGTTAAGATATTTGTCTGTTCAACACCCCAAATTGCTATTAACACAATAACAAGGGTTATAAAAATGAATAGATTGATAGATTTCAGTATAGGCCTTATCCTGTATTTTGAATAGTCGTACTTTTTCTGAATTTTTGCAAGTATTTTTACAGATATTAATCTTAAAATAAAGAAGGAAACTACCGCAATTATTGTTTCTATTACTCTAATGTCCATATATTTTTTTTCTGATTTTTGGTCTTGTATTCTTAACTCTTACTTTATAATCTTTCGTTTTATATTCTTTAGAAATTTGAAGCTTTGCGCGATGTTTCCTAAATGCAAGGTAACGTTGGGTGTATGGTGTCGTGTGAGAATATGGAGCGATTTCCTGTCATTTTAAGCTAACTTTTCTTGCGAGCCACTAGCCCACGAACACTGCCGAAACCCCCATGCACTATACACCTTGTTGGCAAACGTTATTTTTTAGTATTGAGATATCTGTCTAACTTCATTTCATAAGTTTCCTCCATTCTCAGAATAAATATGACAGCCCATAATCTATTTTTCGGAATGGTAAAATCAAATATTGAGTGGTTTCTAGGGAACCAAGAAACATCCCTTGCTGAAATATTATGGATATTCTTAAATGTCTTATGTATTCCGTAAAAATAGGAATCCTCTTTTCCAACTTCTTCAAGATAATCTATGTATTTGCCATATGGATTGATATCAAGTTGTGGGAAATTTTCAAGATGTCTGTAAACGGTATCCCTTAACGATAACATGTCGATGTTTGTTCTAAATACCCACACGGCTGGGAATTGGACGGAATCCAAGCTTTTCAGGAATTGGTATTTTTCCGTTTCTTTAAAGGGAACATTGTACACCGTGGATTGTGCGATTTTTTCAAAAAATATATGATAGGCGTTATTTATATTAGGCTCTTTTTTTCCTTTTGATACCATATTATCAACATATCGCACCATTGATTCTAATCCTTCGATTTCTATTTCGCTGAAGGTCTTAGTAATTAATTCGTCACTTCTTAAATCCAGCTTTTCCTGACCTATAGTTCGAGGAATTGATAAAAGTGTGAACAAAATAATTAGTGCAATTTTCATATTCAGATGTATTCAATGTTTGCCAACGGTCTTGTGTATGAAACGTAGCGTGTAAAAAGTCACTATATTTTCGGATTAACACAGAGCCGAATTTTTATATTATCAATCTTAAAAGCCAAATTTAAAAATTTGGTGGTCTTTGCAAATAAACACAAACCTTTCGAAAAGCATTTATTAGCCATGTTTTCTACACGTTGTTAGCCTTTCGTTATTTTATTTCACAAACGAATTTCTTCATCAATAAGATTTAATATTTCTTCTATTTCTTTCTGCAACTCCTTATAAAGATAAATTTGATAGTCTGCTCCTCTAAAAATATCATAAAAAGTGTTTTGCAATATAAGGTCATCAAACATTACTAATCTATTTAGCTTGAACTTCGGGTTTTTAATATAGGATCGGTATCCTAACTGCTGTTTCCATAAATCTTTTGTAATATTTTCAACTAGTATATTCTCATCCTCTTTTGCATCATTTACTAAATTTGGCCAATTGGTAAGTTTATTTTTTAATGAATCATTAGTAATAATATTTAATTCGCCCGACAATAGAAGACTCGTTAGAGCACCATCCGACGGATTAAAAGTGGAATAACCTTTTATATCAGTTTTAATACTATCTATTGGAAATAAACTTAATTCAGATTGTGTCATCCTAAATAATTTTAATATTTGGCTTATGTCGCTAACCATTATTTCAGTTTCGTCGATATTATCCTGTAACTGTGTTAGGTTTGATTTAAAATCCGATTTAAGAGTTTTTAAAACTTTCTGTTCTGTAATTTTGTCTTTTCGAGCTTCATTCCAATTATTTATGGAAACTGCAATTAAAATCCCAATAACGACAAGTATAATTTCTCCAATTGCGTATTTCAGATACTTTCCAGTTTTTCCTTCGGAAAGTAAATTTTGTCTAATTTTTCTAAAGAATTTTATCATTGGCTCGTTGGTTGGTCATAATGAAGGCTAACGTGTTGGCTATGATTTCGGCCCGGTTAAAGTGGGCAAGCGAGCGAAAAGCGTTGGCCTTTACCTTTTGGCCTGTGATCTGCCCACTACGCAGAAATCATCAGCGTGATGTTTTTGTTTAATCTAATGTAGGAATTTTTTGAATGCGTGGGTTCGAGTAGGGATGAATTATAGCCGATGTTGTAACACGTAATTATCAAAAATCAAATCCAAGATCTAATTGGACCATTATCGGCCAAAAATTACCATTACCTTCTATATCAAAATAATATTGAGGCCCAATGTCAAACAACAGATGAAACTTTTTAGAATATCGCCGTTGTATTCCCCATGTTGGACCGATTGCAAAGTCGAAATCAGATGTTCTAGTAACATTTTCAGCCACAGAGGGGCCTGTTGTAATAAATCTTACCGACCAAAAATTGCCTGAATTCCCCTCAATAGTCTTTTGTTTTTGTTTTCTTTTTTTAAAATTATAGAACCATTTATGTTGTAAATCCAGAAAAGGGGCAATAATATAAACAAAACCACTGCCGCCGAAAGTTAAATCCGGATATCCACCGCTATAGCCAATTCCAAGGGCTGAAGAAAAAGTTGATTTTTCTGCAGTTGGTAATTCAAGTTCAATTGCAGGATTTAAGAAATTCACCCTCCAGATCTTTTGGGTATTGATGCTTAAAGTGTCTTGTCCATTCGCTAAAAATGATAGAAATAGGACAAAGCCAAGAACTAAGTATTTATACATTTGATAAAGCAATTTTTTTATGTGTTACAACGTGTTGGCTATGATTTGGCGGGTTCTGGATGGCGAGCTTTTAGTGCGGATCTCTCGATTTATTGCGAGAAATTAGCGTTTGCAAGGCGAGCCATTTGAAACCGAAATCATTTTCGGTTTGT
>NZ_JBATKE010000015.1:0-7894 GCF_049669105.1 Eudoraea sp. | reverse complement strand
CCCTGTATTACTATCCGCAGCCTTACTTTTGATAATGGACAGAAGTTTTGGAACATCTTTCTTTTTATCGGATATTTTTATTCAGGGTGAAGTCTTACATTATCAGGGAGGATCTCCTGTATTATTTGAGCACTTGTTTTGGTTTTTAGGGCACCCTGAAGTATACATAGTGCTCTTACCGGCTCTTGGAATTACTTCTGAAGTTATGTCCACGAATGCCCGTAAACCAATATTTGGTTATAGAGCTATGGTGGCATCAATTTTAGCAATTGCATTTTTATCTACAATTGTATGGGGACATCATATGTTTATTTCGGGAATGAATCCATTCCTTGGATCCGTATTTACGTTTACTACCCTCTTGATAGCAATCCCATCTGCCGTTAAAGCATTTAACTATATAACCACATTGTGGAAAGGTAATTTGCAACTTAATCCTGCAATGCTATTCTCAATAGGATTAGTGTCAACATTTATTACCGGAGGTTTGACAGGGATTATTCTTGGCGATAGTACATTGGATATCAATGTTCACGACACGTATTTTGTAGTTGCTCACTTTCATCTGGTAATGGGTATATCGGCCTTGTATGGATTATTTGCCGGAGTCTATCACTGGTTCCCCAAAATGTTCAAAAGAATGATGAATAAGAACTTGGGCTATGTACACTTTTGGATTACGGCGATCTGTGCCTATGGCGTGTTCTTTCCCATGCACTTTGTTGGAATGGCAGGGGTACCAAGGCGTTATTATGAAAACACCGCATTCCCTATGTTCGATGAATTAACGGATGTAAATGTTCTTATTACTGTTTTTGCACTGATAGCCGGTCTGGCTCAATTAGTTTTCTTATATAATTTTATCAGTAGTATTTTTTATGGGAAACCTACTGAACAGAATCCATGGAAATCTAATACACTGGAATGGACTGCACCAATTGAGCACTTACACGGAAACTGGGAAGGTAAGATTCCAGAAGTACATAGATGGGCTTATGATTATAGCAAAACTCAGGATAATGGGGAATATGTAATCCCGGGTCAGGATTTTGTTCCTCAAAACATACCACTTCAACAGGATGAAGAGGAATTGAATCATTAAAGAGATAATTGTTAGTTCATATTATATAGCCCATCTTTTGATGGGCTTTTTTATATTAGTGATGGAGGATTATGTATAAGCCTTTTATAAAATAATTAGCTTGACTTATTTTTAGCGGGAATAATTATTAAATTCGTTATCGTGAAGAACTTTATTCTATTTTTTTTAGCATTCACCACTTTAGCGGTTAGTGCCCAGCGAAAACCTAAAATTAAAGGCAATAAATCCATCGTGGACGTTAACGAAGATCTGCCATTCTTTAATGCCATTGAAGTTAAGGATGATCTTGAAATCTTTTTAAAAGAGGCCACTATTCCCGGATATTCTATTTCTGCAGATGATAATTTGATAGATATTTTAAGATTTGATGTAGTAGACAGTACCCTTATTATAAGATCGTTTTACAAGATTACAGCCAAAAAACAACTTGATATAACGGTTAACTACAATGAGTTGGAGCGTATAGTTTTACATCAAGGGAAGGTTGTTACAAAAGATATGATTAATGCCGATAAACTTAATATCAGCATATTTGGTTCTTCCAAACTTGAATTAAATGGCAAGGCTTCAATTGTTCAGATAGAGATGGAAGGAAGCAGTACCGGAGATCTTAACCTGCAGTCAGATTCTTTAAATCTTATATTAAAAGATAAAATAAATCTCAATATTTATTCTATAACAGGTAAAAGCAGTATCGAAATGCATAATAATGCCTCGGCAGTAGTTGAAGGAACTGCAGATACCTTGAATATAAAACTATCTGGAAGCAGCGACCTCAAGGCAGAAAAAATGGAAAGTGGAGTCATTAGCGCGCGTCTAGAAGAAACAACCAAAGCAAGGTTATACGCCTATAAAAGTATTGAGCTCTCATCAGCCGGTTCGGCCAAGACTTATTTGTGGGGTAACCCCAAGATAATTTTGAATGAATTTCTGAATACTTCGGAGTTATATAAAAGGGAAGAATAAAATTTAGAGTAAACTTTTAAAAAAACCCCCATCGCCCTAGGCGACGGGGTTTTTAACTAAACTCAAACTTGTCAGGACTGTAAGGCATGGTCTGCGCTTGGCCCTGCCTCCACAATCTTGGCGTTCACGTTAGCTGCAAACTTTTTAAAATTTTCATTAAAAAGCCCTACAAGTTTCTTCTTAACTTCCTGATATTGCCCCTTATCTTCCCAGGTATTCTTTGGTATAAGAATTTCAGAAGGTACATTCGGACAACTAAGTGGAATTTGAAAACCAAACTCCTCATCTGTTGTAAATTCAACATTGTCAAAATCATGATGGTGTATTGCATCAATCATTGCACGGGTATACTTCAGGCTCATTCTTGAACCTACACCATGTGCTCCACCAGTCCATCCGGTATTAACCAACCAGGCGGTAGCTTTATGTTCTTTTATTTTTTCTGCCAGTAATTCAGCATATTTATTTGGGTGCCACATCATAAATGCTGCTCCAAAACAAGCACTGAATGTTGCCTGTGGTTCTGTTACACCCATTTCCGTACCGGCTACCTTAGCGGTATATCCTGAAATAAAGTGGTAACTGGCCTGTTCAGGAGTTAGTTTGCTCACTGGAGGCAAGACACCGAAAGCATCACAGGTAAGGAAGATAATATTTTCTGGATGCCCCGCAACACAAGGTATTTGTACATTATCTATATAGTGAATTGGATAGGAGGCTCTGGTATTTTGTGTTATAGTGGTATCTGCATAATCCACTTCCCTGCTAAACTTATCGTATACTACATTTTCCAGAACCGTACCAAATTTAATGGCGTTATAAATATCCGGTTCTTTTTCAGCGGAAAGATTTATAGCTTTTGCATAACATCCTCCTTCAATATTAAATGTGCCCTGGTCTGTCCAGCAGTGCTCGTCGTCTCCAATTAATTTACGTTTTGGATCAGCACTTAAAGTGGTCTTTCCTGTTCCAGATAAACCAAATAATATGGTTACGTCATCCTTCTCGCCCACATTTGCAGAACAGTGCATGGGTAATACATTTTCCAAAGGCATTAAATAATTCATAACAGAGAAAATACCTTTCTTCATTTCACCGGCATACTGCGTTCCCAGAATCACAATCTCTTTGCGTTCTAAATTAAGATCTACACTGGTTTTAGAAGTCATCTCTGAAGTATACCTGTTAGCGGGGAATCCACCTGCATTAAGGACAACATAATCCGGTTCTCCAAAATTTTCAAGTTCTTCTGCTGTTGGCATGATTAACATATTCTGCATAAATAGAGCATGGTAGGCTCTTGTGCAGATAATCCTGACTTTAATTCTGTATTTTGGATCCCAACCGGCATAAGCATCAACTACGAATAGGTGATCACAAATATTTAAGAAATCTAATGCGCGTTCATGATTTACCATAAAGGTATGTTCATCTAAACCAATATTGATAGGTCCCCAGTCAATATTATTTTCAGAATCGGGGTGTCTAACGATTCTTTTATCCTTTGGGCTACGACCTGTTTTTTCACCAGAGTAGGTCATCAGTGCACCTACACTGGAAATAGCCGTTCCCTTTTCTAATCGCAATCCTAATTCATAAAGCACAGGAACACTACTATTCCTATATACCTGCTCCGTTTCTATCCCGTATTTTTGAAGATTAAATGATGTTTTCATTAATGTTTTGTTTTTGAAGATTGTACTTTCCTAACTCTCGATAATTTAGTGATAATTCATAAATTCTATGCAAAGAATACAATAAATTTTTGCAAAAAAGATGACGAATATCATATAGTTGCAGGGAATTGTGACATTATAAAAAAGTAAGAACATTTTGTGATATTTACCCCTTTTGTTTTTTAGTATCTTTGAAAATATGAACGATAATCTTGATCCAACAGGCTCTGCATTTTCACAAGAGGAATTGGATATTGAACGTGTACTAAGACCCATAACTTTTGATGATTTTACGGGTCAGGAGCAGGTATTAGAAAATCTTAAGATATTTGTGCAGGCCGCCAACCAGCGCAATGAAGCCTTGGATCATACCTTATTTCATGGTCCACCTGGTTTAGGAAAAACTACACTGGCGCATATACTGGCCAATGAATTGGGGGTTGGAATAAAAATTACTTCAGGACCAGTATTAGACAAACCCGGAGATCTTGCAGGATTACTAACCAATCTGGATGAACGAGACGTATTGTTCATTGATGAAATTCACAGACTAAGTCCTGTAGTTGAAGAGTATTTGTACTCAGCTATGGAGGATTACAAAATTGATATCATGATTGAGACCGGCCCAAACGCCAGGTCGGTGCAGATAAATTTGAACCCCTTTACCCTAATTGGCGCCACCACGCGCTCGGGATTGCTAACAGCTCCTATGCGGGCAAGATTTGGAATAACAAGCAGACTTGAGTATTACAGAACTGAATTATTATCGACTATAGTTTTGAGGAGTGCAGAAATTCTAAAAGTTCCTATTACAGATGATGCAGCCATCGAAATTGCAGGAAGAAGCAGGGGAACACCAAGAATAAGCAATGCCCTGCTTAGAAGGGTAAGGGATTTTGCTCAGATAAAAGGTGATGGTAATATTGATATGAACATATCCAGATATGGATTAAAAGCCCTCAATGTAGATACTCATGGATTGGATGAAATGGATAATAAAATTTTGACTACCATTATCGACAAATTTAAGGGAGGCCCTGTAGGCATTACTACACTGGCTACAGCAGTATCAGAAAGTGCAGAAACAATTGAAGAGGTCTACGAACCTTTTTTAATCCAGCAGGGATTTATTATGCGCACACCAAGAGGTAGAGAAGTAACAGAATTGGCTTATACCCATCTGGGCAGAATAAAAGGAGGTTCACAACCGGGCTTGTTTTAGTTTTATTATTGTATATCAGGCTGAGCGCAGTCGAAGCCTTGAATAAAAAAGGATTCCAATATGTCAGGCTGAGCGCAGTCGAAGCCAACCAAAATAGAAAATGAATAGTTATTACGTTTACATATTAAAATGTTCAGATCAATCCTATTATACAGGAATTACCAATGACCTTGATAAAAGAATTGAACAACATCAATCGGGATGTAAAAAAGATAGCTATACTTACAATAGAAGACCTCTTAAACTTGAATTTTATCAGGAATTTAGTGATGTATTGCAAGCTATTTACTTTGAAAAAAAAATAAAGGGCTGGACTAGAAGAAAAAAAGAAGCTTTGATTCGTGGTGATGATCAATTGCTTCAAATTCTGTCCGAATGTAGGAATGCAACACATTATAAATACCACGACCGTTACAAATAAGGGCTTCGACTGCGCTCAGCCTGACAGATAGTTTATCAATGAAAGAACTCCACACCATTTCGCAATTCCAGGTTTTTAAAAACAGAAAGACAATTCTTAAAAACCCATTGCCTTTTCACAGGGCGAATTTTGAAAAATATGGTGATATTTTCAGGGTCAAAATTGGGTTTAGGAAAGCTGTAATTTTCACTCGGGATGCTACTATAATTAAACATATACTTCAAAAGCAGCACAGGAAATATCAGAAATCAGAACTCCAAACGGTAGATCTCGCAAAATATATCGGGCATGGAATCCTGACTTCCAATGGAGAACATTGGCGTGTGCACCGCCGTATGGTACAACCTGCATTTCACAAAAAGAAGCTTCAGGGTTTATTGGGCATCATGAAACAGGCTATTGATGCTGAATTAAAAAGAATTGAACCCGGCACTTCTCAGGATGTTTTTCCGTTAATGGGCGATTTGGCATTCCAGGTGGTAGCACAAGCCCTATTTAGTCGGTCAGACATTCAAAAAGACATGCAACGACTACAGGATTTTACCGAGCGCAATCAGAAGATGTTAATTAAAGAAATGAGGCAACCTTACCTTAAGTGGTGGTTTAGTATAAGTGGTGAAATAAAAAAGCATCTGAACCTCGCCGAACAGGGAAGGAATATTTTAAATAATATTATCGAAGAAAGACTGGATTCCGGGGAAGATAAGGATGATTTGCTGGATATGCTGTTAAATGCAACCTATGAAGACGGCACACACATGCCCAGGCGGCAGTTAATAGATGAAGTTCTAATTCTTTTTACCGCGGGCCATGAGACCACGGCGAATGCACTTAGTTTTACACTATTTCTGTTGGCTAAACACCCGACCATTCAGAATAAAGTTTTAAAGGAAGTTGAAAATATAGATCTGGAAGCTGATGACCTGATGCAGTGTCTGTCTCAATTAACCTATACGAAACAGTGTATAGAGGAGGCCTTAAGACTATATCCACCGGCATATGTCATTGATAGGACTGCTATAGCGGATGATGTGGTTCAGGGGCAAAGCTTTCCCAAAGACACCTTGGTTTTAATGTCTATTTACGAATTGCACAGGTCATCTGCTTTTTGGGAAGCCCCTGAGAAATTTAATCCGGACCGTTTTGATACCGCATTAAAAAGGGACTATTCTAATTATTATTATCCTTTTGGTGCTGGTCCCAGAATGTGCGTGGGGAACAACTTTGCTATGTACGAAATGATCATCGCTATAGCTCAAATCATTAATAAATATCGAATTAGCTCTAATCTTAAAACCGTAGAGGTAAACCCAATGATCTCCTTAAAACCCAAAACGGTGCCTGTCTTTTTTGAATTACATTAATTTATCTGATATTCCATAAAGTATCAAATTAAAGAAGGCAATTGAGATATTTTTTGTCTTTTTGATTATCAGAAACGGGTACTTATCTAATTCATCTTTGAGTACATATTATCCTACCTAAACTGATCCTTATCATTGCCATTTTGGGGTATTGATTGTTACTTTATTGGTTATTCAGTTAAAAGGTTATGAATTTTTTCGATGAACTCAAGCGTAGAAATGTTATCAAGGCAACAATAGCCTATATAGTTGTCGCCTGGGTTCTGTTGCAAGTTCTTACAAGTGTCCTGCCAAATTTGGGGTCACCTCTCTGGGTTTTAAAAACCTTGATGTTCTTAATAGTCATTGGCCTGCCTATTTGGATCATTTTTTCATGGGTCTATGAAATGACCCCCGAAGGTTTAAAAAAGACCCTACAAGTTTCAAAAGAACAATCTATTACCGAAGCTACCAATAAACGCTTGAACATTATAATCATAATTACCCTAATTATTGCTATTGCGGTATCCTTTTTAAATAAACCCATAGCCGACACATCCTTTAAGACCATTGCCAATAATGAATTAATATTGGATAATTCTATTGCGGTAATACCTTTTAAAAACTGGAGCGGCGATCCGGAACTCGAATACATAAGTGATGGTATGACAGACGCTGTTATTGCCAGGCTTACGATGATAAAATCAATGACAAATGTAATTCCATTTACATCCGTATTAAAGTATAAAACTTCAGATAAAAGTGTTCCGGATATTGCTGAGGAATTGGGTGTACGGAATATCCTGCAAGGGAATTTTCAACTATCAGGTGATCAAATGAAAATAACGTTGCAATTGATCGATGGACCCTCGAATAAACATTCCTGGTCGGATGAATATACAGGAGAATGGAAAAGTGATGAGATCTTTAAGATACAGGCGGAAGTAGCCGAAAATGTAGCAAAGAATATGAATGTTGAAATCAAAGACGAAGAATTCGAAGCCCTAAAGAAAATCCCGACTCAAAATAAAGAGGCTTATGCTCTATTTCTTCAGGCTACGTTTCAAAGAGATAGGACTACCAAAGATTCGTATAAGAATGCAATCCCTTTATACGAAAAGGCCATCGCATTAGATTCCAATTTTACAGAGGCTTATATTAAAC
>NZ_JBATKE010000014.1:0-8017 GCF_049669105.1 Eudoraea sp. | reverse complement strand
ACCGTTGTGTGCAATTTGAAAAAATGAAAAATTTTGAATTAAAGACAAATCCTGAAGTTGAATTGGTTTTTGCCAACTACCCTGAAGAGGTTCGTAAAAAAATGATTGGCTTAAGAGAATTGATATTGGAAACAGCGAAAGAACTTGAGGGAGTTACATCTTTGGAAGAGACGCTAAAATGGGGTGAACCAAGCTATTTGACTAAACATGGCAGTACACTTAGAATGGACTGGAAGGCAAAAACGCCAAATCAATATGCCATGTACTTTAAATGCACAAGCCGACTTGTTGAAACGTTCAGGGTAGTTTTTGAGAACACTTTTGGCTTCGAAGGAAATCGAGCTATTATCTTTCAAATGGATGACCAAATTCCAAAGAATGAACTAAAGGAATGTATAAAAGCGACATTGACCTATCATAAGGTAAAACAATTGCCAACCTTGGGAATATGAATAAAAACTGCACACAACAACGCATATAACTTATGGCGGGTGAACAGCTACCAGCAAGGTTTTCGCTCCCTAGCTAACTTTTCTTTCGGTGGACAGGAAAGTGCTTCGAAAACCGCCACAAGCCATATGCAAACCGTTATACCATATATTATGAAAAATAAACTGACATTAATATTGATTTGCATTTGGAGTATCCAAAATGTATTCACTCAAGAGGTAAAAACTGAACTACAAAAGTTTATTCTAACAGAATTAAATGAAGGAAATCATACATTTCAACTTATGAAGAATAAGGTAATTCAAGCTGGAATTGAAAAACAACTATTAGTAGATGAAAATGGAAAAATACTTTACCCAAAAGTTGATTTAAAGGCAATTGAAAATGAATCGGCAATAGAATTTAGCCCTTCGGGTTGGATTAAACTAAGTATGAAATATACGGACTCCTTATTGACAATCAGGCCCATTGAAGACAGTTTTTGTCCATTGATAAAAATTGATCTAAAATTGAAAACTGCATATATCAATGACGACAAACTAAGTATGGTCAAGGAAATATCTATAAAAAATAAGAAAAATGGTTTTAAAAGTGAATGGGATGGATTTCAATGGCACTCAAAATTGTCGAATAATTCCACAATCATTAAGCCAAGATTAACAATCGGCAAATTGAAAGAAAATGGTAAACTCTATATAGAGATTTTATGGATTGAAAAAGGAAATAAAATGCATTACCGTCTCTTGACATGAAAAATACATGGTATAACACCGTGTATAATTAATTGCTTGGTACAGGTCTACTCGGAAAATGCTACGGATTTTCCTCTGGCTCGTCCACTTTTGCTAAATTAGGTGCTCAAACACGCAACTAACCATACACAAAACCGTTGTAGTGAATTAATCAAAGACAATGAAAAAGATTATTCTCATACTATTAGTGATTTATGCAGGTTGTACAACTCAAACCCAGCAACAAGAACCTGCAATCACAGATTTAGCCGATGAATACCTTGAACGAACTATTTCAAGATTTCCCGAAGACAGATACTTTTTGGATTTACCAATTGAGGATCACAGTCTTTTTTCTTCAAACCATCTCGAGGATTTAGCAAAATGGGAGGAATTTGAAGATAGCCTTTACACCAAGATTATAAAAATTGACAAGTCAAAATTTTCTTCTCAAGCAGATCAAATTACCTATTGGCTGCTAATGGAAGAACTTGAGAGTAGTATCGGTATGAGGGCTTGCAAAAGGGAGCTCTGGAATGTTAACCATCAGTGGAACTTTTCTCGCTTATGGTTGAGTATAATCGATTTTCAACCGGTAGGAAATGACACCTTAAGAGAGCAAGCATTGAGAAGATGGAAGAAGTTCCCTAAATATGTAGAAACAGAAATCGAAAACTTGAAAGTCGGTATAGAAAAGGGTTATAGCATGCCGAAAGAAATTGTAGAATTAGTGATCCCTCAAATAGAAGTGCTGACAAGCTATTCGTTAGATGATTCTCCATTCATGTCACCGGCCAAAAGGGACAGCAGTGAAATTTTTCAGAAAGAGTGGGAGAACCTAGTAACCGAACAAATCAATCCAGCCCTATCAAAATACGCAGAATATCTTCAAAGCGATTATTTGGAAAAAGCGCGAACTGAAGGATCAGTCTTAGCCCTGCCAAACGGGAATGAGTGCTACAAGGCCTTTATTCGAAGTAATACCACAACAAAAAAGTCAGGTGAAGAAATATTTAACCTCGGGCTGGAAATTGTAAATTCAAATATCAAGACTATTCAAAAGTTAGGAAAGAATCTTTACCAATCAGATGACTTTGCAGAAATAATTTATCGTATTGATACAGATTCTAGTCTTTATTTTAAATCCTCAGATGAAATCCTGGCTTATAATAACGCAATACTAGAATCTGCTAAGGCTGAATGTGAGGATTGGTTTGATCTCATGCCTTCTTCAGATGTAACAATCAAACCATATCTTCCTCATGAATATGGAAGTGGATCTTATGAAAGTGGTACGGAGAATAAGCCTGCTTACTTCAGGATAAATCTTAAAGATCCAGAGCAACAAACATATTTTGATAACGAAAAATTGTCCTTTCATGAAGCATACCCCGGACATCATTTACAACTTGGAATTGAAAGAGATATTGATGGATTGCACCCTATCAGAGAACTACTTGGTTTTCAAAGTTATATGGAGGGCTGGGCCAGGTATGCTGAGCAATTGGCAGAGGAAATGGGGCTTTATAACCATAAAGCCTCGCTAATCAATAGACGCGCCTGGCCATCCAGAGGAATGGTTATTGACCCAGCATTACATTTGAATATTTGGCCAAAAGACTCAATTATAAACTTTATGATGGCATCAGGTATGAGTGAATCATCTGCAAATAGTCTTTATCGGAGAAGTATTGTATATCCTGCACAACTCACTTCATACGATGTGGGGGGTGAAGAAATAAAAGTGCTCAGAAAATTGTCAGAACAAAGACTGATGGAATCTTTTGATATAAAGGAATTTCACAACAAGGTGTTAGAAAATGGATCAATACCCTTATCAGCATTGAGAATACAGGTCGAACAATGGATAGATAATAAACTCACTACAACAAACGCTAAAAATGAATATGCGAACTGAGCTATTTCGCATGACAATGCTAATTGGACACTTCAATGCTCCTGGCAGTTGGGGCTCATACTCATTTTAGCTAGACATTGCCCACAATACAAGAAAAGCAGAAAACAATGAGAAAATTTGGATTGATAACAACGATTATTGCGACTATCTTGATCAGTTGTAACACCGAGAAATCAAAAACCAAAGTAGAAAATCCAGAATTCACTAAAACCGAACAGAAAACTGATACGCTAACCAAGCACCTAAAACCGTTCAACCCAGAATTGCCGACAATCGGACTCTTAATGTATAGTGGAGTTTTACAAAGCGAAGTAATTGCAACCTCTGACGTGTTCGCAAAACCGACTGAAGACGGAAAACAGCTTTTCAATGTTATTTCAATCGCCGAAACTGAAAATACAATAACAACAGAAGAAGGTATGCATTTTACTCCCGATTATACCTTTGAGAATTGCCCTGAATTAACAGTTTTGTTCGTACCAAGTGCTTATGCTATGTATGCCCAGGTTCATAATGAACAAATTGTGGATTTTATCAAAAAGAAAAATGAGGAAACCAAATATACTGTGAGCAATTGTGCGGGAGCTCAGTTAATCGGAAAATCCGGAATTGCGGACGGACATAAAATCGTCACTTGGATTGGTGGTGGCGAACAATTACAAAAAGACTACCCGAATCTAAAGGTCCAAAATGATAGTTTAGTAACTTTTGTCCGGGATGGTAAATTTTTATCTTCCAATGGCAATTTGGCTAGTTATATTTCTGCGTTGGAATTGGTTGAGATAATGACCAATCCAGAACATAGAAAATTTGTAGAGAGTTATCTATATCTCGACCGACTTCAGAATTGGAAAGAATAAGTACTGTGGGCAACAATGTATAAGCTTAATGCGGGCTATGGTGCCAAATGGAAATGAATAGATTATTAACAAATATTTCGGCAAACTGAAAGGAAAGTACTTCTAATATCGCACTAAGCTTATACTTGAACGTTGGCATTCATTGTGAAAAGCAAGTACTAACAAGCAAAATTATTATTATGACTAAAGAAAAATCAATTCCAATGAAAACCATTTGGGTCTTGTTAGTTGGCTTAATTTTAAATTCATGTAATCTAAAAAATGAGTTAACACCTGATCAAGCCAAAGAAATTGCCAAAGAAGCCTACATATATGGTTTTCCGTTGGTAGTAAATTATAAAACCCTGTATGCATATACACTCGACAAAAACTCGACAGAATACAAAGGTGAGTTTAATATCAAGAGTTGTGAAGCAAGAGTTTATACGCCAAATGACAAAGCCATTGTAACGCCAAATTCCGATACGCCTTATTGCATGTTTTGGTCGGATATAAGTAAGGAGCCTGTTGTTTTTTCTGTGCCAGAAATGGAGGCGGAGCGCTATTATTCTTTCCAGTTTATCGATTTATTTACCCATAACTTCGCCTACATCGGTACGCTTTCAACCGGAAATAAAGCAGGAAAATATTTGATAGCCTCAAGCTCTTGGGAAGGAGATAAACCTAAAGGAATTATCGATATTATTCGCTGCGAAAGCGACTTGTTTTTTACCATTGTGCGTACCCAGCTTATGGATGAAAATGATTTAAATAAGGTAGAAGCCATTCAGGACGAGTATCAAATACAGTTGTTGAGCTCTTATTTAGGAAAAGAAGCAGTAAAAGCTGCAGATAAAAAAGATTGGCCCGTTTGGAATGAAGGAGACCAATTTACTGAAGCTTCCTTTAAATATATAGATGTTGTTTTGAATCTTACTGAAAAGATAGAGTCTGAAACCGCTCTTCGCGAAAAGTTTGCAAAACTTGGTATTGGAACAAGCGAACCTTTTGATTTTGAAAGTTTTGAAATAGAAATTCAAGAAGCCATAAAGACCGGTGTAAAAGAGGGATTTGCAGAGATGGAAGAGTTTATAAAACAACATGGTTCTGACCCGCTTGGAAGCACAAAAATGTTTGGTACTCGTAGCTTTCTTAACCAAAGCGCCAAAGAAAATTATGAGCTGGAAACAATGTTCATTCTCCGTGCTGTAGTAGCTCATTTAGGACTATACGGAAACTCTGCAGCGGAAGCAACCTACCCTACCTATCTTGTTGATAACGAAGGAAATGGACTGGATGCAGCTGAAAATAACTATACTATTACTTTTGGCAAAACAGAACTACCTCCGGTTAAAGCATTTTGGTCCTTTACTATGTACGATGGTAAAACACAACTGCTTATAGACAATCCCTTAAACAGATATCTTCTTAATTCTCCTATGATGGATGATTTTGTGATGAACGAGGATGGTTCTCTGACGCTTTATATGCAAAAAGAATCGCCTGGGGCAGCATTAGAAGCCAACTGGCTACCGGCACCCGATGGTCCTTTTTATGCCGTAATGAGACTTTATGGTCCTAAAGAAGAAGCATTAAAGGGTACTTGGATAAATCCACAAATAGTAAAAAACAACTAATTTAGATAGTGTAAAATAAATCAATAAATCAGAATAGTATGAAAACAAAACATTCGTTGAAACTGGCTCTGTTAGCACTAGCCATAACCACGCTGGCTGGCTGCCCTGAGCCAAACACTACTGATTCAGTTGCAGTTAATACAGAGAATACGCAGGATACCTATTTGGGTAAAATTGAATATCAAGACCAGACTATAACTAAAGCTTCGGCTGCAAAATTGAATCGACAAATTGATTTACAGCGTGCATCTCAGCTTACGCTTTGGGCCATGCCAATAACGAGTTTTTATCACTCGTACAATGCTACAAAAAAGAACTTAGGGTTGAATGATGATGCAGAACCTGTTATAGGTCTATACGAAGGATATGATGCTGTTTATCCTTTTCTTACAGCAAATGTTACCACACCATATACTATATCTATAGTAGACTTGTCTGCTACAGGCCCTTTGGTTGTTAATATTCCCGAAGGAAGCGTTTTTGGTGTGGCCAATAATGCCTGGCAAGAACCAATTAAAGAAATCGGTTCAGGAGAAAAAGAGACACTCCTTTTTGTTGGGCCTGGTCAGGATTACCACCAAGATTTTAAAGGCGAAATCATACAGAATAATACGTTTATGCTATTATACTTTTACCGGGTATTGGGTACAGGAGAAGACGCAGAAAAGCTAAAAACTGCAGTAACGGCTTACAAATTATCTGACGCGGCTAATCCACCGAAAACAAAATATCTAACTTTCAATCCAAAACCAGAAGATAAGGTTTTCATAGGAACAGCGCCTGAAGGTATGGAATATTGGGAGTTGGTAAATGCGTATTTGCAAAAAGAACCTATGGCCGATCGCGATCGCTTTTTCTACGCTTGGCTGAAAGACTTGGGCATTGAAAAAGGAAAACCATTTAACCCAACAGCTTATCAAAAAGAAATCTTATTAGAAGGTGTAAAAACAGGGATGGCTATGGGGCAAGCGATCGCATTTAATAAAACCCAAGAGAAATTTGCTTCATCGCTTTATGGAACAGATTCGGGATGGGAAGATGCTATGGCAGGAATGAATCCTAAGATAGACTTGGAAACCTATTCCATGTTTAACGAACGTACTTCTTATACATTCGAAGCAGTGACTACATCCGCAGGAATGGTATCGAGAGTTGCAGGAAAAGGTTCTGCATATCTGGGGTCTTATTACGATGCTGATGGCAATGCATTAATGGGCGGCAATAACTACATCCTCCACATGGAGCCAAACCCACCAGCGGCAAACTTCTGGTCTATTACGGTTTATGACATAGCGAACCGTTTAATCATTCAAAATGATACCAAACGTGCAGATCTATCTTCACGCTCAGAGGACTTAGTTACGAATAGTGATGGCTCTGTCGATTTGTATTTTGGCCCAGAAGTACCAAACGGGAAAGAAAGCAACTGGATTCAGACCAATAAAGATGAATCTTTCTTTGTGTATCTGAGATTGTATGGTCCTGAACAGGCTTATTTTGACCAAACATTTCCAATGAATAAAATCGTAAAAACAAAATAGAGCGCACTGATATACAGTTAATTGAGGTTTCAGCTCTTATTATACTGTCTCGAAACCAAAGGCTTTAATTCTAATGCTCGGTGATACTAGTATGATTGATAAAAAAACGAAACGCCAACAATATGTATAGTGCATAGCACCCTGCGGGATGCTACGGCACCATACACGGAACGTTGTGCATAATCCAATATAAATTTTGTTCAAAAAAAGAAATTTAAGCTACTTCTTCAATAAACCAATCAAGTTTTTGATATTGACAATAATGAGCCTGACGGGATTATTAATTGCCCTAAATTATGATAAACTTCCAGATAAAACACCGATTTTCTTTAACCATCCAATAGCTGAGAAAGGGTACGGTGGTAAACAAACCCTATGGGAACTTTTATTTGTTATTTCACTTATAATCAGTTTCTTTTTCTGGCTAATTAAGGATTCAAACACTCATCTATCATCAGCAATTCCTCTGCTTAAGAAGCCGGAGTTAGGAAAGAGAGTCGCTTCTGAAATTTTACTGATGACAGCTCTTTTAAGTGCCATTTCTTGTTTTGCAATAATCACGATTACCATCTATTCAGCAACTGGAGAAGTGGTGAATGGGAAAGAACTTTTATATCCTACAATTCCAATTATTCTAATTGCTGGTCCACTTTTATACTTAGTAATCAGCTTAATAAAAAATTTAAAAAATTAAAAAAGACTATGCACAACAACGCCTATAATTCATCGGGTAGTTGGTTAAGATGAAGAGTTTTTCCTACATTTATCTGCAAAACAAACCGAAAATGATTTCGGTTTCAAATGGCTCGCCTTGCAAACGCTAATTTCTCGCAATAAATCGAGAGATCCGCACTAAAAGCTCGCCATCCAGAACCCGCCAAATCATAGCCAACACGTTGTA
>NZ_JBATKE010000013.1:0-11048 GCF_049669105.1 Eudoraea sp. | reverse complement strand
GCCCTTGTGTTACAATTTTTGGTTCTGCCAGAACCAAAGAGGATGCCAATTATTACCAACTTACTGTAAATGTTGCCAAAAAAGTATCCGAAGCTGGTTATGGTATTATTACAGGCGGAGGTCCAGGTATTATGGAAGCCGGTAATAAAGGAGCGCATTTGGCTGGAGGAACTTCAGTCGGACTGAATATAGATCTTCCTTTCGAACAACATGACAACCCTTACATTGATGATGACAAGAGCCTGGATTTTGATTATTTCTTTGTACGAAAGGTAATGTTTGTAAAATATTCGCAAGCATTTGTGGTTTTACCTGGAGGATTTGGTACGCTTGATGAACTCTTCGAAGCAATTACGCTAATTCAAACAAATAAAATTGGTAAATTTCCTATTATTCTGGTCGGAGCGTCATTTTGGAAAGGTTTGATGGACTGGATTAAGAGCACCATGCTGAATGCAGGAAATATTAGTAAGACAGATCTCGATTTAATACGCATTGTTGATACAGAGGAAGAGGTTGTAGAAATTATTGATGCTTTCTACAAAGGCCATACCTTGAGTCCAAATTTTTAAATCATATATGTTACTACAGCGCATTCCAACTTTTCTGTTAATAACTGCTCACCTATATTTCATATTTGGCATTGGTGGTATTTATGCGCAACATAATAACAACCTAAAAGCCACCTTGGAGTCCGAAACCAGGGAAATTAATATCCAACAGGAATTTGAATATTTAAATGATTCACAGGATACCCTAAGCGTATTGTATTTTAATGATTGGGCAAATGCCTATTCCGATAAAAATACTGCTCTTGCAAAACGATTCGCGGAGGAATTTAAAAAGAGTCTTCATTTAGCCAAAGAAAAAGATCGGGGCAGGACAGAAATTTTTACAATTGTAGATGATGAATACCGAGCTATCTCCTGGGGTAGAACTTTAGGTCTGGATATCATTAAAATTGAACTTAATAAGCCTTTGGCTCCGGGTAATTCTGCTAAATTATTTATTACATATACTGTTAAGCTCCCGCCAAATAAATATACTCCCTATGGATATAACAATGAAGGAGGTTATTATTTAAAAGATTGGTATCTCACACCGGCGGTTTATGACGGTCAATGGCAATTGTATTCAAACAAAAATCTTGAAGACCTTCATACGGGAAATACAAATACCAATATTATTTTCAGCTATCCAGATTCGTTATTCTTTGGCACTAATTTCAAGGAAGTGAATATAACAGGTTTTCCAGGAAAAAAACAGGCTACCTTGGAAGGGGTAAACAGGAAGAGTTGTTACATTATTCTGAATTCACTAAAAAAGTTCACAAAACATGTCACTCCGGAACTTATAGTAGTTACAGATCTAAAGGCGACAAAATATGATGAAATTTCACAGGGCGTTTCAATTAATAGGATTTCGCGCTTTATTCATGATAACCTGGGAGACTTTCCTTATGAGCAGCTATTGGTGAGTGAAGTGGATTTTAATAAAAACCCAATTTATGGGTTAAATCAGCTACCTTCTTTTATACGACCTTATGAGAAGCAGTTCCAGTTTGAAATGACATTTATGAAAACTGCACTTAACAGTTATATGAGAGAATCCATATTCCTTAATCCAAGAAAGGAAAAATGGGTAGGAGATGCAGTGATCAATTACATGATGATAAAATTCGTAGAAGAGTTTTATCCCGATCAAAAAATGCTTGGAAAACTATCTAAGGGTTGGTTGATTAAAGGATTTCATTTGGCGCAAATGGATTTCAATGAGCAATATTCCTTTTTATATATGTTTACAGCTAGAAAAAACCTCGATCAGGCGCTCAGCACACCTAATGACTCCCTTATAAAATTTAATCAGAAAATAGCCAATACTTATAAAGCAGGACTCGGCTTGGCCTATCTCGCCGATTACACGAGTGTTGATAAGATTGAT
Organism: Eudoraea sp.; assembly: GCF_049669105.1. NCBI lineage: Bacteria > Pseudomonadati > Bacteroidota > Flavobacteriia > Flavobacteriales > Flavobacteriaceae > Eudoraea > Eudoraea sp. The sequence continues at coordinate 9,107 of NZ_JBATKE010000013.1, read as the reverse complement.
TCAGCTATCAAAGAGTTTTATGAACAATATAAATTAAAATCTGTAGGACCATCTGATTTCGAGCGTATTTTAAAGGAGAATTCCGAAAAGGATATCGATTGGTTTTTTAAGAGCTATGTCTCAACCGACGACCGTATTGATTTTAAGATTTCCAAAGTGATTAAAACACAGGATTCGCTGTATGTAACTCTTAAAAACAAAACAGGCACAGACGCTCCAATATCCTTATTCGGATTGAAAAAAAACGAGGTAATATCTGAATATTGGTTTGATGGAATCAAAACCGAACAAACTTTTAGTATACCGCGAAATTTAGAAGATAAGTTAGTCCTTAATTACGATCATACCATTCCGGAATTTAATCAGAGAGATAACTGGAAAGCGTTAAAGGGTTTCTTTCTCAGTAATAAAAAATTAAAATTTCAATTTTTTAAAGACGCAGAAGATCCCTATTACAACCAAATTTTTTACATGCCAACTTTGGGTTTTAATATATATGATGGCCTAAGTCCGGGGATTAGATTAACTAATAAAACACTTCTTGAACGACCTTTTGTATTTGATTTTTCTCCAGAGTATTCTTTCAAGGAAAAAACATTAGTCGGAAATGGTAAACTTACTTACAGGCACTATCATGGAAAGAGTGGATTTTACGTTACTGATTATGCACTACGCGGATCTTCTTCTCATTTTCAAGTCAATTCGCGCTATAGCACATTTACCCCCTCCATTAGTTTTGGATGGCGCCCTGAAGACCTTATTTCCAATAAACGGCAGTTGCTTACCTTGAGATATGTTAATGTGTTTAGAAATATTGATCCAAGCCTTGATATAGAAACCGATCCGGATTATAGCGTATTGAATGCAAGGTTTAGAAATACAAACAACGGAATTATCGACTATTTTTCATGGTTTGCTGACGCTCAGCACTCTTCTGACTTTACCAAATTGTCTTTCAATCTCGAGTACCGGAAATTATTTATAAATAATACCCAATTTAACTTTCGCTTTTTCGCCGGAAAGTTTTTAAGAAATAAGACAACCGGAGATTATTTTAGTTTCGCCCTGGATAGGCCCACCGATTATTTATTTGATTACAATTACCTGGGCAGATCTGAAGATTCGGGGATATGGAGTCAACAACTAATTATTGCAGAAGGTGGGTTTAAATCTCAATTGGAGAACCCTTTTTCTAACGATTGGATCGCTACCACTAATTCCAGCGTTAATATTTGGAGATGGGTAGAAGTGTATGGTGATTTAGGGTTTATCAAAAACCAAAATCAGCCGACAAGATTCGTATATGACTCAGGGATACGTCTTAATTTACTTACAGATTATTTTGAATTATATTTTCCCATATATTCAAATAATGGCTGGGAAATTGCACAGCCCAACTATGCAGAAAGAATTCGCTTTATAGTAACCCTAAGTCCTAAAACTCTAATAGGTCTTTTCACCAGACAATGGTTTTAGAAATTATGCTTTTCTTAGAAAAATAGTCATTTTCTAAATTATTTATAATCAGCAGTTGTTTTTTAGTGATTTTTTTGCTGATTCATTAATAAAAAACCACTTTTTTTGATTGTAAAAACCATCCCTTTTTTATATTTTTGCTGCAAATCTTTCCCTAATGAGTTTAAAACTACAAACCAGTGATGATATTTCCTTTGAGGATTTTAGGGCACAGATTTTAACAGATTATGAAATAGCAGTCACCAGCCGTGAGTGTAGTCTTTTAGGGCGAAGAGAGGTTCTGACAGGTAAAGCCAAATTTGGAATTTTTGGAGATGGAAAGGAATTGCCTCAATTAGCAATGGCCAGATCTTTCAGAAACGGGGACTTTAGAAGCGGTTACTATAGAGATCAAACTTTTATGATGGCTCTCGGGCAACTAAGCCCTAAAGACCTTTTTCACGGTCTTTACGCCACTACCGATATAGAAAAAGAGCCCATGAGTGCCGGGAGGCAAATGGGTGGTCATTTCGGATCTTACAGCCTTAATCCGGACGGTTCATGGAAAGACCTCACCGAACAAAAAAATAGTAGTCCTGATATATCTCCGACCGCAGGTCAGATGCCACGACTTCTTGGTCTGGCTCAGGCTTCGAAAATCTACCGCAATGTCAAAGGGATTGATAGCACTAAGTTTTCCAATAATGGAAATGAAGTAGCCTGGGGTACAATAGGCAATGCCAGCACATCTGAAGGTCATTTTTTTGAAACATTCAATGCAGCTGGCGTTTTACAAGTACCTATGATTATTAGTGTATGGGATGATCAGTATGGAATTTCAGTGCCTGCCAGATTCCAGACAACCAAAGAAGATATTTCAGAAGTTCTTAAAGGATTCCAAAGAGATGAAACTAATAAGGGTTATGAGATTCTAAAAGTAAAAGGCTACGATTATACTGCACTAATTCATGCCTATGAAAATGCTTCAGAACTCGCAAGGGAAGAGCATATCCCTGTACTAATTCATGTTACAGAACTCACACAACCACAAGGGCATTCAACTTCAGGATCACAGGAGAGATATAAAAGCGAGGATAGATTACTCTGGGAAAAAGAAAATGATTGTAACAAGCGATTCAGAGAATGGATACTGGAAAATAAAATTACGGATAATGAATCATTGTTAGCTCTTGAATTAGCTATTAAAAAAGAAGTCAGAATCGCAAAAAAGGAGGCTTGGCTAGAATTCTTATCCCCTCATAAAGAGGCCAAAAAAGTCCTAATAGGACTTTTGGATAAACTGGCTATGAACAGCCCTAACAGGGCGTTTATAACTAAAATCAAGAATGACCTTATTGCTATTGAAGAGCCCTTAAAAAAAGATTTAGCCTCCAACTCTAGAAAGGCCCTTCGCCATGTAATTGGTGAAAATTCTAAGGAAAAAGATGCCTTGTTAAAATGGGTTGAAAATTTCCTTGAGGACTCACAAATAAAATTTAGCTCACACCTTTATAGTGAATTATCTAACAAGGCAACAAACATTGAAGAAATAAGACCTATATACAATGATAAGCCTGAAAAAGTAGATGGCAGGATTATTCTAAGAGATAATTTTGATAAGCTTTTTGGCAAATATCCACAAGCGCTCATTTTTGGAGAAGATAGCGGTGCTATTGGCGATGTAAACCAGGGGTTAGAGGGGCTCCAGCAGAAATATGGTGAATTGCGAATTGCGGATACAGGTATACGAGAGGCTACTATTATTGGACAAGGAATTGGGTTGGCACTAAGGGGCCTTAGACCAATAGTGGAAATACAATATCTGGATTATCTGCTATATGGCCTGCAGACTTTAAGTGATGATCTGGCAACTTTGCTATACCGCACAGTTGGCAAACAAAAAGCTCCTTTAATTGTCCGTACACGTGGACATCGCCTAGAGGGTATTTGGCATTCCGGTTCTCAAATGGGCGGTATTATACACTTTCTTAGAGGCATGTATTTGTTGGTGCCCAGGAATATGACTAAAGCAGCGGGCTTTTATAATACATTAATGAAAAGTGATGAACCGGCATTAATTATTGAAAGTTTAAACGGATATAGGCTTAAAGAAGACAAACCAAATAACCTGGGTGAAATTTGCACCCCTATCGGAGTAGTTGAAATTGTTAAAGAAGGTTCTGATATTACACTTTTGTCTTACGGTTCTACCCTGCGTATAGTGCAACATACTGCCCAGGAATTAATAGGAGTAGGAATTGATGCAGAGGTGATTGATGCGCAGTCTTTGCTCCCTTTTGACCTTAGTAATACTGTCCTGAGCAGTATTAAAAAAACCAATAGACTATTGATCATTGATGAAGATGTACCCGGTGGATGCGCAGCTTATCTCATGCAGGATATTATTGAACGTCAGGGAGCTTATAAATACCTGGACAGCGCGCCTCAATCCCTTACGGCAAAAGCTCACAGACCGGCATATGCTTCAGATGGGGACTATTTTTCTAAACCAAATGCGGAGGACATGTTTGAAAAAGTATATGATATTATGCATGAGGCAAATCCGGCTGAATATCCAAAACTCCGCTGATAGAAATACTCTGTAATCATCTTACCTTAGTCTCGATTCACTAACCAATATTCCTGTATCATGGCACTAAACTGTCATATTATATTTGGTGAATTCTAACCTAATTGACAAAAAGTTCTCAAAAAAAAAGCTTACTTTAGATTCTCCAATCTTAAAAAAAATGACTAAAAAACTTAAAAGTGATATTGGTCTGGCAGTTCTCCGTATTCTTCCTTCGGCCTTTTTATTGTCTCACGGTATTCCCAAATTGCAAAAACTTTTAAACGGAGATTTTCAATTTGCCGATCCTATTGGAATCGGCTCTACACCTTCTCTGTTTCTCGCGGTTATTGGGGAATTCATTTGCCCTATACTCGTAATAATTGGTTTTAAAACCCGTTGGGCCTCCTTGCCAGTTGTAATAACAATGGCAGTAGCTGCTTTTATTGTTCACGGTTCAGATCCTTTCGGAAAAAAAGAACTCGCTCTATTGTATTTAATGAGTTTCGCGCTTATAATACTGCTTGGTCCGGGACGTTATAGTATCGACAAAAAATAGACTTTCTATATTATTTTAACCAGAAGTTCTTTTAGAAGATCAGCTTGTGAAATATTATAAGCCCCTACCCCTTTTCCTTTTAAGTCCATTTCACGTAAATAAGCAATAATATTGCTAACCCGCTTCATAGGATAATTTTTGGATGCTATCTGAAACTCTCCCACAAAATAAGGGTTGATCCGTAAAGCTGAAGCCACATTCTTGGGCGAATGGTCAGATAGACCGTGATATTGTAATAACTGTGTGAAAAAATTATGCAAAAGGCTAACGGTCACAACAAATGGATTATCTTTTGGATTCTGGGCAAAATAATTTATAATTCTGGTGGCTTTTACAATATTTTTTTCTCCTATTGCTTTTTTTAATTCAAAATTATTATAGTCTTTGCTTATTCCTATATGTTTTTCTATCAGATCGGGGTTTATTTCGGTGTTCTTTGGAAGTACTAATTGTAATTTTTCCAATTCATTATTAATTCTGCTCAGGTCTGTTCCAAGATACTCCACTAATAAAACTGAAGCCTTATGTGAAATGGCATAACCCTTCTGTTTTAAGGTTAGTCTTATCCAATCTGAAACCTGATTTTCATATAGCTTTTTGCTGTCAAAAATGACACTTCCATTTCCAAGAAGAGTTTTGTGCAATTTTTTGCGCTTGTCCAGTTTTTTATATTTATAACAGAATACAAGTACGGTGGATGTCTGTGGATTTACAGCATAAGAAGATAATTCCTCTATATTTCTTGATAAATGCTGTGCTTCCTTAACAATAACTACCTGTCTTTCAGACATCATGGGATATCTCTTGGCATTAGCCAACACCTGCTCCAGTGATGTTTCCTTCCCGTATAAAACCATTTGATTAAAACCTTTCTCCTCCTCGGTAAGAATGTTATCACTAATAAACTGAGCTATTTTATCAATATAATAAGGTTCATCGCCCATCAAAAAATAAATAGGGCTTATGTTCCCGTTGCGGATGTCATTTACAATCTGCTTTACTTCTTCCATCCAAAAAAAATTACCAAATTTGCTTTATGCTATCTCTCAATTTTCCCAGCTACAATTTCCGATTCAAAAGTAGCGAAAATAAGCAGCAGATTTTTGATATAATACGCAAAAAATTTGTTAGCCTGCAGCCCGAGGAATGGGTACGGCAGCACGTAATTCATTTTTTATGCATGGATAAGAAATACCCAACGTCTTTAATTAATGTTGAAAAAACCTTATCATTAAACGGTTTGAGAAAAAGATATGATGTGGTAGTCTTCAATAGCGATGGTAGTATCCACATTCTTGTTGAATGTAAATCGCCAAACGTCACAGTCTCGCAGGTTGTTTTCGATCAGATCGCACGATATAACATGAAAATGCAAGCAGAATACCTTATGGTAACTAATGGTTTAGATCATTTTTATTGTAATATGAATTATGAAGAAGAAAAATATTCATTTTTAAGACAAATTCCTGATTTTAGCCGTTAATTTGCAACCGTTTTGAAATTTGCAATCGTCATACTTAATTGGAATGGAGAAGCCCTCCTGGAACGTTACTTGCCTCTGGTAGTACAATATTCCGGCAACGCTGATATCTATGTGGCAGATAATGCCTCCACGGATGGTTCTGTGGCTTTTGTTAAAAAAAACTATCCCAGTGTAAACCTTATTCAAAATAGTTCAAATTATGGTTTTGCTAAAGGATACAACGACGCTTTAAAACAGGTTGATGCTGACATCTATTGCCTTTTAAATTCTGATGTTGAAGTTACCCCCGGTTGGCTTGAACCTATAAAAGAAGCGTTTCTGAAGATTCCCGAGGCCTCAATAATACAACCCAAAATTCTAGACCTGTTACGCCGGGATTATTTTGAATATGCGGGAGCGGCAGGTGGTTTTTTAGATCAGTTTGGATATCCGTTCTGCAGGGGGCGTATCTTTCAAACTATCGAGAAAGATGAAGGGCAGTATGATGATACTACAGAAGTATTCTGGGCAACCGGTGCCAGTATGTTTGTAAAAAGTGATGTTTTCCATGATCTTGGTGGATTTGATGAAGACTATTTTGCACACCAGGAAGAGGTTGACCTATGTTGGCGAGCGCAAAATAAGGGACTAAAGGTTTACTGCGTTGGAGGCTCACATGTATATCATCTCGGAGGATCGACACTAAGTAATATGAACCCGAAAAAAACTTTTTTGAATTTTAGAAATTCACTTTATTCCATCACTAAAAACCTGCCCCGTAAGAAAGCATTTCCCATTATTATTGTTCGACTGTTCCTGGACGGTATAGCAGCCATTCGATTTATTTTACAACTTAAACCTGTTCATTGTTTGGCAATTATTAAAGCACATTTAAGCTATTACCGGCATTTTGGTAAAATGTATAAAAAAAGGGAAAAAGCCAATTTTATCACAATGTATCATATTACAAAATCCATAGTGTGGTCTTATTTCGTAGATCATGTAAAGAATTTTAACATTTTAGTAAAAGATTAACTAATTTTGACAAATCAAAGGAAATCAAATGTCATAATTTTACGTTTTATTAGGTATAGGTTCATTAAAAAACAAACAATTAATTTTATATAAACATTATTATGAAAAAATTTATTCTAGGCTTTTTGGGAATGGCAGTTCTTTTATCATCTTGCGTATCGCAAAAGAAATATGCCGAATTAGAAACTAAACAAAAAGAAACGCAGGACCTTTTAAATTCCGCTACAGTTAAATTGAATTCCTGTCTTGAGGAAAAGGCAACAGCGGATGCAAGATTACAAACTTTGGAAGATCAGAATGCATTCCTGAAATCAAATAATCAGGAATTAATAAATAATATGGGGAACTTAACCACCCTAACAACAAAAGGTGCAGAAAATCTTGAGAAGTCTTTAGAAAGTCTGCAGGAAAAAGATCTTACCATTCGTAAATTACAAAATGCTATCACCAGACGAGATTCTGTGAACCTGGCTCTAGTACAAAGCCTCAAAGGCGTTCTCGGGAACTTGGATGATGAGGATATAGAAATTAGTGTTGAAAAGGGTGTGGTTTTTGTTTCAATTTCAGACAAACTTTTATTTAGTAGTGGTAGCTACAACATAACTGCAAGAGCTAAAGAAGTATTAGGAAAAGTAGCCCAAGTAGTTAACAACAAACCTGATTTTGAGTTTATGGTGGAAGGACACACAGATGATGTTCCTTATAGAAAAGGTGTATTACTAGACAACTGGGATTTAAGTGTAAAAAGATCTACTGCAGTAGTTCGTATTTTACAAAATGATTATGGAGTAGATCCAAAAAGAATGACTGCAGCTGGAAGAGCAGAGTATGTCCCTGTTTCTCCAACAGATAAAGCCAGAAACAGGAGAACGAGAATTGTTGTTCTTCCAAAAATTGATCAGTTCTATAGTATGATTGAAGAAGGAATGAAAGATCCTGCTATAAACGACTAAATATTAAATTATCTAATAATTAAACCGCGGTCTTTGATCGCGGTTTTTTTTATATAATATCCGGGTCTCCTTTCCCTACACGAATTACTTCTGGTTCATCTCCTGAAAGATCAATAACAGTGGACCCTAAATTACCTCCATATCCCCCATCAATAACAATGTCTACCAAATTATGCCACTTCTCAAAAATTAACTCAGGATCTGTAGTATACTCCAAAAGTTCATCTTCATCTCTTATGGAAGTAGAAACAATGGGGTTGCCCAAGCCTTCCACAAGAGCCCTAGCAATATTATTATCCGGAACTCTTATTCCCACAGTCTTTCTTTTCTTAAAATCCTTAGGCAATTTACTGCTGCCTGGCAATATAAAAGTATAAGGGCCGGGAAGTGCTCGCTTTAGAATCTTAAAAGTTGGTGTATCTAATTGCCTGACGTAATCTGAAAGATTACTGAGGTCTGCACAAACAAAGGACCAGTACGCTTTTTCTAATTTAATTCCCTTTATACGAGCAATTTTTTCCATGGCCTTGGTATTAGTAATATCACAGCCTAGTCCATAAACCGTATCTGTAGGATATATGATCAAACCTCCCTTTCGCAGGATGGATACCACCTTATCTATTTCCTTTGGATTAGGATTCTGCTCGTATATTTTAATGAATTCGGCCATTTTCTTACTAAATATTTGAAGTAAATATTTTTGCGGGTAACCCCAAATTAAAAGAATAAGAGTTCTATTTTACCTGATAGACACGAACATAGTCGACCTCCATAACGGCAGGAAAAATGGCGTCATTCACTCCTTCCAAACCTCCCCAATCTCCTCCAACAGCTATATTCATTAAAAAATAAAAAGGTCCAGAAAAAGGCCAATTTTCCACATTAGAAATAGCCGGACGAGGAAATCTAAGCTTAATATTCTCTATATCGTCTATGTAGAATTTTAGGTACTTGTCAGTCCACAGAATGCCATAATTGTGAAATTCTTCTTCTATGGTCTCCAGTATAACCGGACCGGAAGTTACTTGCGTTCCGTCTTTATGATTATTAGCAACACTGTGAATGGAAAAATGA
>NZ_JBATKE010000012.1:0-6429 GCF_049669105.1 Eudoraea sp. | reverse complement strand
GACTAATACCAACAGGAACGATGATAACGGCGCATGGAATTATCATATAGAGGATGAGGCAAATCCTCAAACAATAGACTGGGATCAATTTTTGGGGTCTGCCCCAAAAATACCCTTTAATAAGAATCACTTTTTCAGATGGAGAAAATGGTGGGCATACGGATCTGGTCTTTCCGGCGATTTGTTGACGCATGATTATGATCGTCTTAATTGCGTATTGCGAATGGGTATCCCTGGTTCTGTTAGCACTTCAGGAGGAATATATACTCATAATGACGGCCGTAATGTGCCTGACGTACTTCAGGTAAATATGGAGTTTCCAGATTTCAGTACAGGGAGTAGTCAGAAAAAGGGCAAGGAAAAAGGAATGACTTTTGTCTACAGTGCTACTCTTGGTAATGGCTTTAGCAGGCCAACTATTCTTATGGGACATGACGGTACCATGGAATTGGGTAACAGGCTCACAGTATGGCCTGATAGCAGGTCCACAAAGTATGCTGACCAGCTTGAATCTGAGAAAATGAAACCATCGGTTCCGGTTTATACCTACAATCCGGGGGCCAGTGTGCCCGATGCGGTTTCTTCAGCGACATCCCAATATTTTGCAGATAAGGGGCTAATGTGGACCTATATTAACGGAGCAAGAGTTGATTCAACATTTCTTCATCTGAGGGAATGGCTCAGCAGTACAAGAAATGGAGGTAAAGTTAGTTGCGGAATAAACGAAGGATTTGATGAAGCAATATCAGCACACATGGCTGGACTTTCCTATAAACTTGGCAGAAGAATAGACTGGGACCCTGTTGAACAACGAATTGTGCCCATTGAAGGAATTAATTTTGATGAGGTGCTATTATCCGGTATTTAACAGAGAAAGGCACATTCCTCACATGTGAATCTGCCGACTTATAATTCAGGTAATCAGGACTCTTTTTAGTCCTGATTACTTCTTTATGCCTTATTCTTTAGATGCCACAAATTTATGACATAACGAATTAAACCTGATAAATATCATATTATCTGTATTCTACATGACTTAATTTTATGTATATCATAATACAAATAGTCATGCAAGTCAAAAAAAACCCAAAAGTAGATTTAAATAGAAATAGTGGGCTGTATTTTGTAATAGGACTTACAGTCGTTCTATTTTTGACCTGGCGCGCGTTGGAATACAAATCGTATCCTAACGACACTACAACTTTGGACATTGCTCAGGCCGTGGACGACCTTAAAGAAGATGTACCGGTAACAGAGATTTTACTAACAACCCCTCCACCACCACCACCTGCTGCTCCCGAGGTAATTGAAGTAGTTGAAGACACCGAGGAAATAGAAGAAACAATAATTGAGAGTACAGAAACTAGTCAGGAATCAGTGATTGAAGAGGTAATAGCCGTTGACGATGTGGAAGTTGGAGAAGAAGAAGAAGATATTGTAGTTCCCTTTGCAATCATAGAAAATGTTCCTATTTATCCCGGATGTGAGAATGCACAAGGCAATGATGAACGAAAAGCCTGCTTTCAAAAAATGATACAAGCTCATATCGTTAAAGAATTTAATTATCCTGAAAGTGCACTTGAACTGGGAATAAAAGGAAAAGTATTTGTGCAATTTATGATTAATTCTAAAGGTCATGTAGAGGCAATAAGGACAAGAGGGCCAGACAAATTATTAGAGCAAGAAGCACAACGAATTATTGCTGCACTCCCAAATATGACTCCCGGGATGCAACGCGGAAAATCAGTTAAAGTTCCTTATAGTATCCCTATTAACTTTATGATTCAATAGAAATAGAGAACATGACTATTTCCCGAGGATTGATTCAACTAATACCCAGGTATTGGAAAGAATCAATCCTCATTTTGTTTATAATCCGTCAACTTTTGAGGCCCTTCCAGTAAAACCCTTACAACCTGAAGGGTGCCATCTTCTTTTGTTGCTATCTGCCATTTTATAAGTGAAATTACTCCGTGTTCTATTTCAATCCCCGTAATACTCCTTGGGTGTACACAGCTTCCATCATTAAATAAGGGAATATCACCGGGTTCCGGGAATCTGGGTCTGTGTGTATGACCCATTACGGTTATTATTAAGTTGTTTCTTAAAATCCATCTCTTAATCCTTTTCTCCACTTTTATTAATTCACGGTTGTTCCTGGCCGGACTAGTAGGATCAGCTATTCCCCAAACTTGAAGTGGTTTCCAGAGAACGCGCACCAAAAATCGATTAAACCGCCATCCGTGATAATTCATAAAATCGGCCTGGTGCCCATGAGTTAAAAATAGCTCTTGTCCGCTCTCACTGTGTTTTAAGACTATTGCTTCATGAAACTGCAATTGATCTAATAAAGTGGTTTCCTTTTCATCTTTAGGCTCAAAGTAGGTGTAAAGATGTTTTTTTACATATGCCGGGTTTCTGTATACCATATCGTGGTTGCCAAATATCATATGCAACCGGTTTTCCTCATGAAAACGTTTCATTAACATGTAAATATTTTTATGGGCTTCAAAGATGGCTTCAAAAGTCAGATTCTCCCAGAGCTCATCCCCGTCTCCGAGTTCACAATATTGGAACCCATTATTATAATAATGTTTCAAAGCATGATAATAGATATTCCGGTTATTGGCAAACTCATCGGAAAAACTATTATCACCCCTATGACAATCGCTAAAGAGAATAATCTTTGACGTGTCATCAAATGCTAAGGTTTTGGCCCTTTTGTACGCGTTATTAAGTCTCTTATCTGAAGACATGAATGAAATTTTCATAAATATCCAAAAAATGCGCGTAACACCGTAAAAATTCCTTTAACAAAAAGAAATCGAATAGTTTTGTAATTTTACCGCCAAGCTGTAGACAAATAACATTATGGGATCTATAAATAAAGATATGCCACTGCAAATGGTCATTAGCTTTGATAAGCTATTACAGCAGTATGACAAAATGGCCAAAAGCGATGATCTGTTACTATCATCCAGGGCTAAATATATATTGGAAAATCAGGCACCTTATCCAGAATTAAGGGATGGGTTTTCAGATATTAAACTTCTAGAAAAACATAAAGATGTTATTCATATTATTTTGCAGGATTCATTTGCTGAAGTACTAAGCGAAAATGAAATTAAAGCAGCTTCACTGCCCTATTTCGATATTATATTTAATAAGTCCAAAAGATTTCAGAAGATTTTGGAAAATGCCGGTATAGATTTTCAACCTTTTCTACGCAATCAGGATGAAGGAATAAATTATATTATGGCAAGTACTATCATTCTTAAATTCCATTATGGATTTAACCTTGATTTTAGCAGGCCATACTTTTATGATATACCAGATGAGAAAGGAGTAATGCGCCATTACCGTATTTTATACAATGCGGATTTTATGGAGATACTTCCCACAAAATTATCTAAAAAGTTAACCCAGGACGATGTTGATAAGCTTTTAGAAAATCCGGAAGATCTGCAATTGTGGAAAGAAATGATTCCTCCAAATAGTTTTATATCCAAAGGTTTTGTAATCTCAAATATGTTTGATGTAACAACCGAACATACCATATCTGAAATTAAAACAAATCTTATCTCAAGTGATAAAAGAGGAAGCGAAACCTTTATCTCTGACTTGCAGGACACCTTCAGGTCATTCTTTAAAATAAAAGAATTAAAAATAGGTTTTGTCACCTATAACTCAAAAGATGATCAGTTAGAACGTGTTTATGGCAATGGAATGGAAAGCTTTCTACTTAGAGGGAAAGATAATGAGCAGTGTAATCATGCCTTATGTATAGGATCCTATGATAAAATAGTGAATCAGAAGGGATATTTTACGGTCTCTGATGTTGAAAAATATTACAAATTATCTGATGGGATTGAGCCCTATAAAGGCTTGTTTGAACAGGGAATAAAAAGTGCCATTTTTGCGCCTATCGTTAATGAAGGAGAACTTTTAGGAGTCCTGGAATTGGTATCCACCAGAAAAAATGAGTTAAATGGGGTTAACGCAACCAAGCTGGATGATGTAATGCCCTATATTGTTGCTGCCGTAGTGCGCTCTAAAATTGAAGAGGAAAATTTAATAGACGCTATTATTCAAAATGAATGTACTTCGGTGCATAAATCTGTTCACTGGCGATTTGAAGAGGAAGCCAAACAATTTATTATTGACGGAATAGAGGGCAGGCAACCTTCATTTAAAGAAATAGTCTTTCATGATGTATATCCGCTATACGGCCAAATCGACATTAAAGCCTCTTCACAGGCCAGGAATATGGCTATTCAGCGAGATCTTATGATTCAATTGTCGAATATCAAAGAAGTATTGAATGCTGCATTGAAATTTGAAGATTTACCTATTTACGAAGAACTGATTTACAGAATAGACATTTTTTCAGAAGATATTAAAGAGACCTTATTTTCGAATAGCGAACAGACTATTTTCGACTTCGTTAATGACGATGTATTACCGATATTCACACATCTTAAAAGGCAAAATAATGAAGTGACTAAAATGGTAGAGGAATATGAAAAAACCATTAATGCGGAAACACATTCCTACTATGACCACAGAAAGCAATATGATGATAGCGTGATGCTGATTAATAAAAAACTGGCCTCTGTAATTGATAAGCATCAGGAAGCAGCACAGGAAATGTTTCCTCACTTTTACGAACGCTATAAGACAGATGGCATAGAACATAATATGTATATTGGAAGTTCTATTGCAGAAGACAGGGATTTTGACACTTTATACTTAAAGAATCTTCGATTATGGCAGCTGCAGGTGATGTGCGAGATGGAAAACAAGTACTACAGCCTTAAACCGGAATTGGATGTACAGCTCGACGTGGCTTCGCTTATTCTGGTATATAGTACATCCTTATCTATTCGCTTCAGAATGGATGAAAAACGATTTGATGTGGATGGCACCTATAATGCCCGATATGAAATAATAAAAAAACGCATTGACAAGTCATATATCAAGGGAACTAATCAAAGGCTAACCCAAAAAGGGAAGCTATCTATAGTTTACTCTCAGAAAAAAGATGAACTGGAATATCTTAGATATATTTCTTACCTGAAATCTAAAGGATATTTTACTAATAATATTGAAATAGTAGAATTGGAGGGCCTTCAGGGCGTATCGGGGCTTAAGGCAATAAGGGCTGAGATTCTCTACAGTAAAAATACGGAAGAGGAAAAAACCTTTACCTATGAGGATTTGATGGATGAATTAAAAGCATAGTAAGGCTTTTAGATTAATACTCAACTTTACCTAAATAGTTAAAAGCAACGGCAAAAGCGATTACGGAAACTATAATCCCCACCATAAATATAGAATAAGTCCAGCGCAGGATCTTATATTTTCTGTGAAGCACTAAGCCAAGAAAATAGAGGTCTTTAGTGAGCGATGAATAAATATAATCTTTGTCCTTTACCAATTCTTGTAAGGCCAACTCATAGTCTTCCAGTTTCATTTTATGAAAATTACCAAAGAATAGGAGGTTCACCTTTTTATTGGCTACATCAGCCTTGCTAAATTTGCCGCTGCCTACATTAGGACGCGTTGCTATAACGGCCATCACCATTGAAGTCAGGGTGAAGAATAAAAAAATTAGAGTAGGGTAGATGAGATAAGCATTGGAGGGGTTATCTAGTTTTGGTATTAGGTTAGATAGTACCACAGAAATCATAATTGCGTTAACAGATAGCAAAATATTTGCTTTAGTATCCGCAATATCACTTAGCGTAATGTGGTTTTTTAAGGTAACCCTAAATAAAGTTTGTATGCCCCTATCCGGACTTTCAGTTTTATATTTTGCTTTTAATTGTTCTTTTTTGGCAATTTCTTTTTCTTTTTTTACCTCTTTCAAAAGAATCATCAGATTCTTGTCTTTTCTCTCGAGCCAGTTTGCTTTGGCATAATCTGTATAATAATGGTGTTCCGTTCTGAACATTTTGATATTCTCTTCCATCCACTCTTTAACAGAATAATTAGCAATGCCCAGCAGTGAAAGTTCTTCCCGCAGCAGTTCACAAGTTTCCAAATAGCTTTTTTGTGCGAAATGTGAGGCATCGGCATCGCGTATAATCTGTTCACTCAAACTTTTCGGTTCATAGTGCCTCCTTGTAGCCATAATACAAGCTTGTACATTTTTTATCCCTTCCGCATCATAACCTTCCTTTTCCAGAAATTCAGTGGCTATTTTACAACTACTATTTTCGTGCTCCTCATGCCCCTTTGTATAACCTGTATCATGTAACCAGGAAGCCAATAACAGGAATTCCTTTTCCTTATCATTCATGGTATGAGCTTCTATCAATTCCCGGGTGCTTTTTACTACCCGTTGGGTGTGTCTCAGGTTATGATAAAGATATTTTTCGTCCAACTTGGTCGATAATAAATCAACGACAAAGGCTTCGGTTTTTAAAA
>NZ_JBATKE010000011.1:0-3787 GCF_049669105.1 Eudoraea sp. | reverse complement strand
ACTTAAAAAAGACTTTAATTTCTGATGTTTGCGGAAATTATAACCATTGGCGATGAAATTCTAATTGGACAAATAGTAGATACCAACTCTGCCTTTATAGCCGGCGAATTAAATAAGATTGGGGTTTCGGTATTCCAGATAACTTCTGTTCAGGACGATAGATCTCATATACTAAAGGCTTTGTCAGATGCTGAAAAGCGGGCAGAAATCATCATTATTACAGGTGGTTTAGGGCCAACCAAGGATGATATAACAAAACATACGCTTTGTGAGTTTTTAGATGATCACCTGGTTGAAAACAAGCAGGTATTAAATCATATAGAAGAGTTGTTTAAGAAATATATTGCAACTCCTATATCTGATATCAACAGGCAGCAAGCATTAGTACCCTCCAAGGCTCAGGTATTACACAATGCCTATGGCACTGCTCCGGGGATGTGGATTACTAACGATATAGCCACTTTTGTATCACTGCCGGGAGTGCCTTTTGAGATGAAAAATCTTATAGACAATGCCGTTATCCCAAAGATTGTAGCCACTTTTGAGCGTCCGTACATTTACCATAAGACGATAATGACTTATGGACTGGGGGAAAGTGCCATTACTGAAAGAATAGAGGATTGGGAGGAAAATTTACCTTCTTTTGTTAAGCTGGCTTACCTCCCTAATTTAGGTAAAGTTCGGTTGCGATTAACCGCGAAAGGAGCAGATAAGGATGTTATAGAAGATGCCGTCAAAAAAGAATCGGCAAAATTGTATTCGATAATCGGGGATATCATATATGGGGAAGAAGAGGATGGGTCTATAGAATCAGGAGTTGCTAAATTGCTTACTTCAAAGAAAATGACCCTGGCCACGGCTGAAAGTTTTACCGGAGGCAAAATAGCAGAGCAAATTACCGCTATTCCAGGCGCCTCGGCTTATTTTTTAGGGAGTGTGGTAAGTTATGCCACCCAGGTTAAAATAGATGTTCTTAAGGTTCCTGAGGAGTTGATAAAAAAGAATTCTGTAGTAAGTGCAGAAGTTGCAAGAGCAATGGCTGTTAATGTCAGGGAATTATTGAAGTCAGACTTTGCAATGGCAACAACCGGCAATGCGGGCCCTACAAAAGGTGATTCTGATGCTGAAATAGGAACTGTTTATATTGCAATTGCTACCCCAAATAATGTTTTAGTGGAAAAATTTACAATGGGAAATCACCGTACCAGAATAGTCCAAAAGGCAGTACACAAGGCTTTTCAGATGCTGCAAAAAGAAATTTTAAAATTCTAGAAGAGAATTTTGTCCATCACACAAAAATGAATTAAATTTGCACCCTGTTTAAAATCAAGTAAAAAGTAGCGTAATGTCAAAAGTTTGTGAACTTACCGGAAAGAGAGCTATGTTTGGGAATAATGTATCCTTCTCTATCAATAAAACAAGGAGGAGATTTAATGTAAATCTTTCCAAGAAACGTTTTTATATTCCAGAGGAAGATAGATGGATCACTTTGAAGGTTTCTACAAGGGCTCTTAAATCGATAAACAAGAAGGGCATTTCAGCTGTTTTAAAGGAAGCTAGAGCAAAAGGATTGATTAAATAATCCTTCAATATATAGATTACGATGGCAAAAAAAGGCAACAGAGTTCAGGTAATATTAGAGTGCACAGAGCATAAAAACTCTGGTATGCCGGGAACATCCAGATACATTACAACCAAGAACAAGAAGAATAGCCCTGATAGGTTAGAGATTAAAAAATTTAATCCTATTCTCAAGAAAATGACTGTTCATAAAGAGATAAAATAAGAAAGCATGGCAAAGAAGACGGTAGCGAGTTTACAATCCAGTTCTAAAAGACTTACCAAAGCTATAAAAATGGTAAAATCACCTAAAACAGGTGCCTATACTTTTGTAGAATCTGTTATGCCACCAGAAATGGTGAATGAATGGTTGAATAAGAAGTAACAAACTGACTAAAATTGAGTTCCGGGCCGCTTTCTATTGAGAGCGGCTTTTTTTATTTCATATATTTGCCCAACGACTTTTACGGTGACATGAGCTTATTTAAAAAAATATTTACATCCCAGAAAAAGGAAACACTAGACAAAGGATTAGAGAAAACTAAAACCAGTTTTTTATCCAAACTTAGCAAGGCAGTAGCGGGTAAATCTAAAGTAGATGATGATGTTTTAGATAACCTGGAGGAAGTTTTAGTAACTTCTGATGTTGGAGTGGCTACTACGCTCAAAATTATTGAACGAATAGAGGCCAGGGTTTCCAAAGATAAATACATGGGTACTGACGAACTGAACGGAATCCTCCGGGAAGAAATTGCAGGTCTATTATCGGAAACTCATTTGGGTGAAGAGGAAGAATTTAGTGTACCTAAAAACAAAAAACCATATGTTATTATGGTTGTTGGGGTTAATGGGGTAGGTAAAACAACCACAATTGGAAAACTTGCTTATCAGTTAAAAAAACAAGGATTACAAGTTGTAATAGGAGCAGCTGATACTTTTAGAGCAGCTGCAATAGATCAGCTACAGGTTTGGGCAGATCGTGTGGATGTCCCTATGGTGAAACAAAAAATGGGTAGCGACCCTGCTTCAGTGGCTTTTGATACTTTGAGTTCAGCCGTTACCCAGGGTGCAGATGTTGTATTAATTGATACCGCCGGCAGATTGCATAATAAAGTGAACCTAATGAATGAACTTGGCAAGGTAAAACGTGTTATGCAAAAAGTTATTGAGGATGCACCACATGAAGTACTTTTGGTACTCGATGGATCCACCGGTCAAAATGCATTTGAACAGGCCAAAGAATTTACAAAGGCTACAGAAGTAACTTCTTTGGCCGTAACAAAATTAGACGGCACAGCCAAAGGAGGAGTAGTCATTGGTATATCAGATCAGTTTCAGATTCCGGTTAAATATATTGGTGTGGGGGAAGGAATAGAGGATCTTCAGGTATTCAATAAATTTGAATTTGTGGATTCATTCTTTAATATAGCCCATTGAAAGTTTTAAACCTCATTCTTTTTACTTGCTTTTCAACAGTACTTGCTGCGCAAATTGAGGCTCCTAAAGCCAGTCCGTTTTCAAAGGTTGAGCAGGATGTTGGTCTTACAAAAATTACAATTGCCTATTCAAGACCCGGGGCAAAGGGCAGAAAAGTACTAGGAGGTCTTGTTCCTTATGGGAGAATTTGGCGTGTTGGCGCAAATGAATCTACCAAATTTACAGCAGATGACGATTTAAATATTATGGGTAATAATTTACCTGAAGGCACTTATGCGCTTTATGCCTTTCCTTATGAAGGTCACTGGGACGTAGTTTTTCACAAAAATACGGAGCATTGGGGCGATGGAAGAAAAGCTTATGATCCGGAAGATGATGCTTTCAGGATTCGGATAAAACCACAAGAAATTCCTAATTATCAGGAAAATTTCCTGATTACTTTTGATGAAATTGACCACAATTCCATTAATATGCTTTGGATTTGGGAACATACACTTATAAAAATCCCAATTTCAGTGGATACTGAGACAAAAATGAAGCAGGAGATTGCTTCTGGTATAGAGAAAAATCCCACCGCTCAAACATATTATGAGGCGGCACGCTATCTGCAGGAACAAGGAAAATCATACCACGATGCTCTGTCTTATCTAAATAAGGCCATTGAAATAGGAGGGGATACCTATTATTTTTATAGGGTTAAATCTTTGGTTGAAGCTGCTTTAAAAGATTATGGTAGCGCCATTATTTCAGCACAAAAATCATTAGAATTAGCCCAAAAAGAGGATAAAGA
>NZ_JBATKE010000010.1:0-86309 GCF_049669105.1 Eudoraea sp. | reverse complement strand
GATGTGTTGTTTTGTGCAAAAAGACCACTGGAAAGACCCAAAGATAGTAAGAGTGCATAGTGTATTTTTACCATTTTCAAATATAAGGCCTTAGGTTAGATATACAATCCGAAAGTTTGCAGAAACAGGATCCTATGGGAGTCTATGCGTATTGGTTAACATATTTACGCTGGCCCTAAGGAGGTAGGTCCTTATATAAAATCCCATTCCACAAATTAAACTCCAGAACAGTTTTTATATAGACTGCACAACAACAAATCAAGTGTGTAAATTTCGTTCTAAGCTTACCAAAGATGTTTAATATTAGTTATTTAACGATTTGTGGTAGGGTTTTTTTAAGGGAAGTTGTTATATAAGCTAACACAAGGATTAAATAAACCCAAATCTTAGTAAAATTTATTATATGAATGAAACAACAAAATGATTACCCCCAAATGAAAAATGAATTTAAACCTTTAAACAATTTAAAAATGAAAACGATAAAAAAAATATTACTAACCGTATTAATTGTATTAGCTATGGTGTCTTGTAGCAAAGACAATGAGGATACCTCTAATGCTTTACCTGAAGGTATTGCCTTAAAAGCGGATGCTAAAGTTAAAGTAGGTGATTTACCTATGAAGATTTTAGATTTTGTGGCCAACGAATTTCCTGAACGTACAATCGACGAGGCAGAAGAAGAAGATAATGGTAATTTTGAGGTAGAGTTGAGCGACGGTACCGAACTTATTTTTGATGCCGATGGCAACTTTTTAGGTATTGATGATGATAGTGAGGAGAACGGCGATTTTGACGACTCTGAGGTGGATATTGCGACTCTATTACCTGCTATTTTGGAGTATATAGAGATGAATTATCCCCAGATAGGCATAGAGGAGGCATCTATTGAAAACAATGATCATTACGAAGTTACTTTAAATGATGATGTCGTTTTAATTTTTGATGCAAACGGTGGATTTTTAGGTGTTGGCGTTGATAAAAACGACCAGGACGGTGATGGAGATTATGACTGGGAAGAGGAAGATGGCCACGATGACGGTGAGACTATAGACCCTGCCCAATTACCGGATATGGCTTTAGCATACTTGGAAGAAATGTACCCTGAACTTACAATTGTGCGTGCAGAAGTAGAAGACGAAGGAGAATTTGAAGTGACAATGAGCAATGGTCTTGAGGTCTATTTCGACGCCGAAGGAAATTTCCTTTCTATTGATGATTAAATCGACTGAGATTAATTGATAAAGTCCGGTTGTCCTTGACAGCTAAAAACTAAACTAGAAGGAGTCTGCCTATGGCGGGCTCCTTTGTTTTAAAAGGGTGTGGTCCTTTTATTTGCAAACATTATAGGGTGGACCATATCATTGGTTTAAAAAACAAATACACTACCTGTATTAGGACTTATCATTAAGGAATTTAAATTGGTCTTCTAAATAAGAATTAATAGCTTCTCCCTTATTTTTTAGTTCTTCGTATAATTTTATATTCACAATCGCTGAAATGGCTACGGCACCTACAAGCTCAGGAGTTTTCTCTATAGTTATAATGCAATAACGTAATTGGGAAGAAGATTCACCATAATAATCTATTCCCTTTTCAAAAATAGCTTTAACGCTTTCCGAATTATGGCAGTTACCTGTCAGTTCACGCAGTTCCTGTCGTATTTTTTTTGGTAACTGGTTAAACCGTTCAATCTGCCCGTCAAAATGGGTATAAAATGCATTTAACTGCACGGTTAGTGTATCATTTATAAGGAAAGTTTTGATGCCCTGTACCTTTAAGCCATCCCAAGTATTCTCATCTCGGTCTACAGGAATTAAATCCGATAAAACCCAGGCAATATTGGTTGTTAACCTGGCCGAATCTAAAACAACAGACTCTTTATTTTCAAGGATTTTGAGCACCTCTAATCCAGTGGTGTATTGATTAGATAATTGCTCAAT
The DNA here is from genome assembly GCF_049669105.1 of Eudoraea sp. Taxonomy (NCBI): domain Bacteria; kingdom Pseudomonadati; phylum Bacteroidota; class Flavobacteriia; order Flavobacteriales; family Flavobacteriaceae; genus Eudoraea; species Eudoraea sp. The sequence continues at coordinate 84,369 of NZ_JBATKE010000010.1, read as the reverse complement.
AATCGATTCAATTTTATTCAAATCTCTGTTTAAATCCTGATGAATAGAATTTATGTGACTTCTTTCACTGATGATTGCTTTCCTATCCTCATTCCAATTATTGATCTGCAATGCAATTAATATTCCTATGACAACAAGAACAATCTCCCCTAAGGCATATATGAGATACCTTCCCGTTTTGCCTGCCCGTCTGTCAGGGGTATTTTCAGCCAAATGCTGCCGGCGTATTTTTTGAAAGAATTTGATCATTTAATGCAGTGGCTGGAAGTTACCTCACCAAGGTACTCAATTATCTTTTAAAAATTTCACTTGGAAAACTCTGAATAAGGATTAATTTTAAAGAAGTGCAAAACGACACAACCATCATATCATTCGGGCACATATTTTAATATAGTAAAACTTCATTTTCAATAATTATATGTAGTTTTAGAAAAGCCTAAGGCAAAATGGAATGGACTGGAAATGTTAATTTAAATTAATTAATGAAATTAAATATAAACAATACAATACATGAGGTGGATGTTGACCCTGCTACCCCTTTATTATGGGTCATCCGGGAACAGCTTGAGTTGACAGGAACAAAATTTGGATGTGGAATAGGACAATGCGGAGCCTGTACAGTCCATTTGGACGGACAACCAATTCGATCATGTCTTACCCCTGTTCAGCAGGCTATCGATAAAGAAATAACCACAATAGAAGGTATTGCGCCTAACGATAACGAATGGCATATCATACAGGAAATATGGATTGAGGAACAAGTTCCTCAATGCGGATATTGTCAATCCGGTCAAATCATGTCTGTCCATGCCTTATTGACCAACAATACGACTCCAACCGACGAGGATATAGACGAGGCTATGAGCGGCAATATTTGCCGATGCGGCACCTATCCAAGAGTACGAAAAGGAATTAAAAGAGCTGCTGCTGCATTGGCGGCCGCTTCTAATACAAAAAATGTGAACAATGGGGAAGTGGACTAGACGGGCTTTTATTACAACCGGTGTATTGAGCGGGGGTGCCTTGATAATTGGGGTGGCCATCAGACCCGGAAATCGTGCTGATAAAGTCAGGGATTTAATTGCTGGAGAAGGAGATACCGTACTCAATATCTGGTTGAAAGTTAATGCAGATAACACCATTACGGTTATTGTTCCTCATGCCGAAATGGGTCAGGGGGTCCATACCACCTTGCCAATGATGCTTGCCGACGAAATGGATGCGGATTGGAAAAACATTAAAATGTTAGAAGCTCCTGGGAATAAGGAATATGCCAATTATGCCATGGGAAAAGGGTTCCTAATGGGGCCAAAAGATATCCCTTCCATGCTTATCGGAACCGTTGACGGCTTTTTTTTAACAGCCACTAAACAAATCAGTCTTCAAATGACCGGGGGAAGTTCTTCTGTTCGTTTTACAGGCATGTTTGCCATGCGTGTGGCAGGAGCCGCCGCAAGATCGGTTTTACTGGAGGCAGCTTCAGAGGAATGGGAAGTTGATGCAGAGGAATTAGTAGTTAAAAACAGTACTATTTCGCACCCGGCGAGTAATAGAATGGCACCTTTTGCGAGTTTTGTAGTTAAAGCTGCGAATTTATCTCAACCAGCCAAACCCCGTCTTAAGACATCAGAAGAATTTAACATAATGGGAACCTCGCCACCGCGGTTCGATATCCCTTCAAAGGTCGATGGCACGGCAAATTTTGGAATTGATGTGGTCCTTCCCAATATGAAATATGCTGCCATCAAGGCTTCTCCTGTTTTTGGGGCCAGGGCAAAACCTTTAGAGGCAAGTGCTATTAAGGATATGCCCGGGGTGCACAAAATTGTGAATCTTGAAGGGGCCATAGCCGTAATTGCAGATGGCTATTGGTTAGCAAAAAAGGCGATAAACACTTTGCCCATTGAGTTTGACAAAAGTGATCACGATACGGTAGGCCTGAATGATATTTATGATAAGTATTTAATGGATATGGATGCTGCAATTGCGGAGGGGAATGAAGAAAAAGATGTTAAAAAAGGAAGCATAAAGGACATTTTTAAAGAAGCTACCAATGTGGTAGAAGCCGAATACAGAGTACCTTATTTGGCCCATGCCACAATGGAACCCATGAATTGCACTGCTTTGGTCAAAGAAGATGGATGCGAGATCTGGGTGGGAAGTCAGAACCCCTTAGGATTTGCAAACAGTGTAGCCGGAGTACTGGATATGGACCAGGAGAAGGTGTTGGTACATAACCAATATCTGGGCGGTGGGTTTGGTCGAAGATCCGTAGCAGATGTCGCTATTCAGGCAGCCCTTATAGCCAAAGAGGTAGACTATCCGGTTAAGCTCATCTGGTCTCGTGAAGATGACATCAGACAGGATCATTACAGGGAAGCCAATATCAGTCGATTTAAAGCAAGCCTGAATGATAAAGGTCAAATAAATGCCTGGAACAATCAGTTTGTATTTAAGCACGACCCGGAAGAAGCCCCACACATTCCTTATGGGGTTGACAATCAATTTATTCATTATACCAATAGTGAAACACATGTGCCCTGGGGGTATTGGCGAAGTGTAGATTCTTCCATGCATGCTTTTTTTACAGAATCCTTTATGGATGAGCTGGCGTTTAAAGCCAATAAAGACCCTTATCAGTTTAGGCGGGAACATCTTTCTAATGCACCCCGATTTTTAAAGGTTCTGGATCTGGCGGCTGAGAAAGCCAATTGGGAAGAAGCCCTTCCGGCTAGCTGGGGCAGGGGTATATCGCTTCACCAATCTTTTGGTACCATTGTGGCTCAGGTTGCCGAGATAGAAATAGTTGAAGACAAAGTAAAGGTGCACCGGGTTGTTTGTGTGGCCGACCCTGGTTATGCGTTTCACCCCGACGGTTTTACAGCACAAATGGAAAGTGGTATTGTTTTCGGTCTTACGGCTGCTTTGTATGGCGAAATAACCATCGAAAACGGGGCCGTAAAGCAGAGTAATTTCCATGATTACCAGATGGTACGCATGCACGAGTCTCCTAAAATTGAAACCTATATCGTTACAAGCGACAACTGGCCAGGTGGTGCAGGTGAACCCAGTACCCCGGGTATTGCCCCGGCATTAGCCAATGCAATTTTTAATGCAACTGGAATACGGATTCGTGAGTTACCCGTCAAAAATCATGAATTAAAGGCCAATACCGGGATATTAGGGTAACAAAATTACCTTAAAGTATTTTAATTGATGACTTATTTTTAGGGATGAGCTACGTCATATTCAATAGTATAAAAAACAAAAAGGAAGGCTGTATTTACAGTCTTCCTTTGTTGGGAATATAGCGTAAAAAGTTTATTTAATAACCAGGATTAAGTAGCTTCTCTTCTATTTCTTTTTTTCGTTTTTCCAGTATTTCCTGTTTCCTGGTGAGTATTAATTGCTGATTTTTAATTTCGGATAGTTCCTTTGCCAATAATTTTTTTTCTATAGTTTCTGTATCCATTGAAACATTTGAATTATCAATGATATTTATGTTGTCTTGGGTATAGATATCTAATTGGTTGATGAGGTCTTGAATATCACCAAAAGCTTTTTTAGTATAGTACCTTCCCATTTCAAAATCTTTTGGGTCTGAAGCCTTTTCTAAATTTTCGATCCCATCCAAAATAGGATCCATGGCTTTAGCACAACCACATAATTCTATCTGGTTTTTTACTTTTTCTAAAGCTTCCAGAGCCTTATAAGCATAATATTTTTGATGATCAAAATTCTTTGAGCTAATTGACTTCTTGGTATGGTTTAACGCATAAGATGCTGAAGAATAAGTGTTGTCGCATTTTGCAGAGGCAAATAAAGTAGCCGTCATAAACACAAAAGATAATAGAAATTTAGGTTTCATTGTAATTCATTTTAAGATTAGGGATGGTAAAGAAGGTAAACTTTGTTGAATTATAAAAAAAATTGTGGTCAACGGTTCAGTTTTGTAGTCAAAATACTATTAAAGGAACTTTTAAGATGTAAAAAGAGCGCTATATTCTTAATACACTTTAGAATTACCTGGCCAATTCCCATCACAATAAATAAACCACAAGAAAACCTAAATAAGTTCCGAGTGCATTTCCTAAAGTTCCAACAAGGATTGCAGGTAAGATGAGCTCATTTCTGTCAAAGGTTTCTGCTAGAGCTATAGCCGTAGTACCTCCGCCAATATTAGCCTGACTTACTATGGAAATCATTTCCCAGTCGCGGTAAATGAAACTGCCTAATAGAATTACAAGGATCCCGTGCAGAAATACAGCAATTGAAGCAAATATCAATAAAGTAAGTCCCACCTCCTTAAGTTCTAAAACCGAACTAATTTCACAATATGCCCCAATTACCGCCAGAAATATGTATACCAGGTACAAACCAAGGAAATGGTTTCCCTTTAAGCCTTGCACAAAAGGGGTTTGCGCAAGTAGAATCCCAATAGTAGAAAGCGTTAAAATTGACGGGATTTGAGGGTAAAAGTCAGTTATTAATTCAGATATATAATATGCGAAAATACCCAAAAAGAGCAACCAGATTAGCGAACGAAAATTAAGATGTTCTTTATCCACTGCAGCTAATGTTGGTGTGGCTGTTTGCACCTTTTTATCTTTCCAGAATGTTCTTAATATGGCAGGGAAGGAGAGGGTTACGATAATCCATAAGGTTGTAATTACATTGTCAACCGCAATGGTTCCGGCATACAGAATACCTCGTTCCTGAAAATCATACTCCAGGGCTACCGCATTAAAGTTAACACTACCTCCTGTATAGGTTCCTGTTAACATACCAGCAATAATTTTACCATCTTCTCCTAGTATGTCCTGCGGTGAAACCAGATACCAGGCTAAAAGTACTCCCAGGGTGGTAGCCAGCGAGCCTATTAAAAACAGGATAATCATTGGAGCCCCGGCCTTTTTTATGGAATTAAGATTAACTCCCAACAATAAGTAAAATATAGAAATAGGGGCTAAATAGGTGAAAATACCATCATATAAAGGAATAGAATTTGAAGCGGAAGGAATTAATCCCATGTTAGCCACTAAGGCTGTAAAAAGTATTACCAATAAAGCGGCACCAAATTTTTTGCCAATTTTAGTTTTAGAAATATAATCGGCCAGGATCACCATTAAACACAATACCCCTAAAACATAAACCGGGTTTTCAATAAAGTTCATTGCCTAAAGATATTAAAATAATTTCCCCAATCCGGAGCGTCTGGATTGGAAACCATAAAACATATCGTAAAATATTGAAGTATAAGTAGATAAGTATTAAATACTAAATATTTGGTTCATATACCAAGGGAGCCGGATCCGGTAAGTTCAACTCACGTATAAGCTCTAAACAGCGAGGATCTTTTCGAAATTCTTCATTTGAAGTAAGTATCCTTATTTGCCATGGATACCAAATGTGTTTTTTGGCATACTTATACCATTCAAATGCCTTATCAAAATCTCCAAGATTAGTATACATTATTCCAAGGCACAATGAAAAAAACGGAGCTCGCGGCATATTCTCCAATTCCTTAATTATTGCTTTGCCTTCTTCTATATGCCCTGCGCGTATTAATGCAGGACCATAGCCCAAATATTTACAGCCGGGATTTATTTCTGAGGCTTGGCGAAAGATCTCAAAGGCATCGTCTGTCTGGCCCTGATCCATATAAATTCTTCCCTTAATTAACATACCCAAGGCGAAATCATCCTGCATTTCGGAAACTTTATCCACTTCGGCAAGGCCTTCTTCATATAACCCAACAAGACGGTATAATTCACCAAGCCAAGCTGTATGTAAAGGTGTAAAAGGATCCAATTCCTGAGCGTGCTTGTGCTCTTCTATGGCTTCGTTCATGCGGCCAAAAAGCGCCAAATACCAGGATCTGTGATAATGATTATAAGCCATATTAGGATTGAGCTCATTGGCTTTATAAAAAGCGTACTCAGCAAGCTGCCAATCCCTCCCGGAATAGGTCTCGTAATGGGCAAGTGCAGCCCAGCCTTCTGCATTGGTGGAATCTAATTGAATAGCTCTTTTAGCTGCAGCATGGGCCTTTGATAGTGCATCCGGTGGCGGCATAAGACTATGACCTACAGTTATGTAACCTTCTGCCAAGCCTGCATAGGCGTAGGCATCTGCCGGATTTTCATCTATGGCTTCCTGTAAATAAACCAAGCCGCGTTGCCAGTCCTGCATTTTAGACTTGTTTAAATAGTGTTTCCCTTTTAAATATAGTGCATAAGTCTCCGGTTTTACCGGCCTAAGTTTAGACCACAATACTTCGTCTTCTAACTTTACTTCCAAGCCCATTTGACCAGACAGATCGGCTGCTACCTCAGCCCATAAACGCCTAACTTCAGAAATATCTTTGGAATAATTTTTTTGCCATTTTACTTTTCCATCATAGGACTCTCTCAACCTCACCTGGACATTCAGTGTATTAATTTCTTGCTCAACAGATCCGGAAATAAAGTAATCGATGCGACCTATTACATTAACAATTAAAAGATTGGTAGGATTGAACCCGGAAGCTAAAACACGTGTCGAAGCCAAACTGATTACGTTTAATTGATCTACTTTCGATAGTTCAGTAATAAGAGCTTCTGTCAATCCGTTTTTAATATATTCTTCAGCATCACTATCTGACTTAAGACCAAACGGTAGGACAGCAACTTTCCTAATATCAAAGGTTTTATCTTGTTGATTCCAGCGAGAACCTGCCCAAAAACTGATTACCACTAGCAATATAACAGCCAGAGAGAGAGATCCAACAATAAGCTTATTAAGACGCCTATTGTTTAATCTTATGGTTTCCGGATCCGTAATAGTATCTTCCGTTTTCTGAATACCTTCAGGGGTCAATTCATAAATCCATGAAAAACCGATCCAAAAAATAAGTCCAATAACCAAAGCGTAAATCAGAATTTTTATGGCATAATCAGGGGCATTGAAAGCGGGCAGTATAATTGAAGCAATCTGAATAACAACCCAGGCAATTGCCAAATAGGCAATTGTAGCTCTAAAAACGTTTCTTCTCTGAAGTTCGGAAATTAGTTTACGAAATTTCATATTCTGAATTAAATAGTAGCATTTATAAACCAGAATTGCACCTGATATGAATTCTGATTCGATTTCCCTTTTATTCAAAAAGTCAAATGCAAACCCTAACTGTTTTACATGTTAAATTAATAAATAAAAATCAATTTTGTTATTAAAAGCTTGATAATTAATGGGTTAATTACTTGGTGCCCACAAGAATATTGTGTAAAATCCAATGAATCATTATATATGATTTATTATCTTTAAAATAGTCATTGATTTGATTATTAAGAGAAACCCAATAGAAGAAACTTATCTACGACAATTAAAATTTATTCTCATGAAAAATGTGCAGTTTATTCTGATCTTCTTGGCACTCATCATAGGATGTAATACGAACCCCAAAATTGAACCAGAACAGGACTCTGTAGAAACTAATATCCCATGTGATAAAACAGGCCTTACGCTCCAGATTCTGGGCTCGGGAGGCCCTGCTGCCGGAGACGCCAGGGCTTCAACCGGATATTTGGTTTGGTTTAATGGCCATCCTGTGGTGATGATAGATGCCGGTGGGGGCACTTATCTAAGATTACAACAGGCGGGAGTGCATATTAGAGATATTAAGTTTCTGGGCATAAGTCATTTTCATCCGGATCATGCCTCTGAGTTACCGGCTTTACTTTGGTCCGACATATTTTCAAGCAGACCGGCTCCATTAAACGTTTCCGGACCGACCGGAGAAGGATCAGACGGACTTACGGGATTCCTGGAAGCGGTAAATGATATGGCAACGCCTGTTGATGCGTTTACCAGAATCAATGCTATTGAAGTTACTCCACACAAAGATTCTATAACAACGGTCTATAAGGATGAACTACTCGAGTTAACTGCAATTGGTGTAAACCATGCAAATAAGCCTTCACTTGCTTATAAAGTGACCATAGACAATAAGAGCATTGCTTTTGGAGCAGATCAAACGCTTGATAGCCCCGGTTTTGTCGATTTTGTTAAGGGAGCAGACCTTCTGGTATTGCATTTAGCCATTTCTGAAGAAGCTGACAAACCATTTACAAACCTTCATGCCAAACCAAGTAAAGTAGGGGCAGTAGCTCAGGAATCCGGTGTTCCGCGAGTAGTTTTTAGTCATTTAATGAAGTTGGATTCTGCCCATGCAAGAGCCAGAGAATTTAGTCTGTCAGATATAAATTCAAATCTAAAACTGGTAAAGGATAGTTTTAAGGGCACCATTATTTTGGCAGAGGATCTTGCATGTATTGCTTTATGATACATTTATTTCTAACATCCCTCTCATGAAGGCAGTTTTAATCCTTTCTCTTTATCATTTCCCTGGCAGGATCCAGCCACGCCTTATTCGGGGTATATAAAAAACCATGCCCGAGTCCTGTATTTATTTGAAGTTGTTCAAAACTTGCCGCATTGGAAGATTTATCTATCCAGTATTGGTAACTGTTACCAGCAACAGTATCAGATTTTTCGTAGATCCCCAAAATATTACCATGCAGGTTCCAGTCAAAAGTCTTCCGGGTATAATCACTGCTTGAACCCAGGAGTACATAATTCACCTTATTTATATTCATATCCGAAATGTACATGGCTATCATACCTCCCTTGGATGCCCCAATCACGGTAATATCTGAAGGCGCTACCCCTTTTGCTATAAGCTCATCTATTTCTTTTGATATTTTCTTTCCAAATTCGTAAAAGTCGGTTTTCTCTGTGCGTACCTCTGCATGAACGTCCGCACCGGTGGCTTTCAGGGAATCAACAATAGCGGTGTATTTATATGCCCCAAACTGAGGGCTTACAGCATGAATTCCTTGCACTTCTATTATCATTCCATGTAAATAAAATATATGTTTCATAGATTCTTTTTTTTGAGAACATGAGATTAGCAGGATTAGAATTGAAAGTTTGTAAAGGAGATTCATTGGTCTTAAATTATTTAGTTTTAAGCCTAAGATAACCAATTAAGTACTAACTTATTTTGTAGTAATGAGCTATTTATCCTGATAATCCAACAAGTGTTTTAAAATGAATTATAAGCACGAATTCCATCGTCTTAAAAAAGGAATTGATTTTTTAGAATAATTTTAAAAGACATACTCCTATTTAACTAAGAGTTCTTAAATTCACACTTCAAATTCAAAAATACCAACTGACAACCATGAAAAAAATTCAGAAATATCTAATTGCCCTTATTTTAGCGGGCATCCTTGTCCATTGTACCGATAAAAAACCAATAGCTGACGAACCTGATAAAAAGGATCGTAATATGTTCGGGCTTTATATGCCGCGTGGCTTAACAAAAACTACAGAAGGTCTTACACCCGGATATGTACTATTCAGACCGGCAAATTCCTCTTCTACATACCTGGTTAACCGGGAAGGAAAAGTGGTTCATGATTGGAAAGGGAATTATGAAGTAAACAGTTTTTATTTAAATGATGACGGTTCGCTAACACTTCTTTCTGTAGATCCGGATTTTCCGGTATTTGGAGGCGGAGGCAATGCGGGAAGACTTCAAAAAATTGGCTGGGATGGTAAAATACAATGGGATTTTGAATACGCCAACGAAGAACATCATGCGCATCATGATATGGCCGTATTGCCAAATGGCAATATTCTTGCAATTGCCTGGGAAGCCAAGACTGAGGAGGAAGTGTTGCAGGCAGGAAGAAAGCCCGAATTTACACCAAAAGCCGGTCTCTGGCCTGATAAAATAGTTGAAATAAAACCCCAGGGTAAAAGTGGGGGTAAAATTCTGTGGGAGTGGCATATCTGGGATCATTTAATCCAGGATTATGATGAAACTAAGGATAATTATGGGGATGTTGCGGCACATCCTGAACTTCTTGACTTTAATAAAGATGGTGAAATACCGCCTCTTATTTCGCACGACAGTATGGCAGTATTGCATAAACTAAAAAGAGCATGGAGGAATCAAACCGTTGAGAACAGGGGTGCTGATGTTTATCATTTAAATGCTATTAACTATAATCCTGAACTGGATCAAATTGTCTTTAGCTCCCCCAACTTGGATGAAATCTTTATTATTGACCATAGTACAACTACAGAAGAAGCTGCTGGCCATACAGGCGGGAAAATGGGACAAGGCGGTGACTTTTTATATCGATGGGGAAATCCTAAAAATTATAACCTGGGAGATTCTACTAATCAGAAATTGTTTGGTCAGCACGATGTTCGATGGATTGAGAAAGGCTTACCGGGCGCAGGCCATCTGACAGTCTTCAATAATGAAATTCCAATGGGACCAGATAGCCTGGAATATTCGGCAGTATACGAATTAGAGTTGCCAACCGATAATAAAGGTAACTATTTAAAGAATAAAGACGGCCAGTTTGGACCGGAGGAACCTGTATGGAAGTATATAGCGCCGGACACACTTTCCTTCTATGGAAGCTTTATATCGGGTGCACAACGAATGCAAAATGGAAATACTTTTATCAATGAAGGTCCCAAAGGTCGCTTTTTTGAAGTTACGCCGGAAGGAGAAATTGTTTGGGAATATCTGAATCCCTATCGCGGTACCATTCATCATTCTGATGGGGAGCCTGTTTCACCAATGCCCATGGCATACTGGCAATTCAGATCAAATTTTATCCCTGCAGACCATCCGGGATTACAAGGAAAGAAATTAGAACCTTTAGATCCACAACCTGAGGAATTCAAACTTCCTCCTAAGCCCAAAAAAGAGGGGGCATAATTAATTATAAGAAGAAATTTGTTTCATTAACATAGAAAGTATGAAATAAGGTGCGATGGTAATTTATTTGTTTAATCGTAATTAATGCCAGGTAATTGCACCTGAATTTCACTCGCAAAATTGGTCCATTCCTGATACATTTCCTGATATTTTTGGGGTTTGATGCTTTTTAAATCATGCATTTCACCCAGATCTTCATCGAGATTATAGAGTTCAAATTCTGATAAACTGAATGGATCACTGAAATTGGTTATTTTCCATTGCCCCTTCCTCAACATTGTATTTCCGCTGTGCTCCAAACCAAAAACATAGTCGTTCGCGTGTATAGTTGTTGTTCTACCCGAGATAAATGGCAGCAGTGATTTTCCCTTCAAAGGGAATAGTGAATTCCCGTTAAATTCTTTAGGATAACTTATTTTGGCGATGTCATACAGAGTAGGAGCAATATCCATAACCGTTAGAAAGTCGCTTGCAATTACATTTTGCTGTCCTACCATGGGGCCGGTTATAATCATGGAGGCTATAATGCCACCGTTAGTGGCAAATTCCTTGTAATACCTGAAGGGTGAAGAACCGGCTTCTGCCCATTGGGGGCCATAGGAAATCAAAGAATTTGCTTCTCCCATGGTTTCATAGTCATTGTTAAAATATGGATTTATATATGGTCTGATCCCCGGATTATTATAATAGTCTTCTCCTGCGGCCCCATTATCCGACATAAAAATAATCAAAGTATTCTCGTACTCCCCGATATCCTTTAAATGCTGTACGATACGGCCAATATTCACATCCAGATTATCTACCATTCCAGAGTAGAGTTCCATTTTTCGCGATTCTCTTTTTTTTTCATTCGCCGAAAGAGAATTCCAGGGCCTTACTGAAGGATGGGTAGGAGGTAAGACCGCGTCTTCAGGAATCATACCCGCCTTTTTAAGACTTAGAAATCTATCTTCTTTTAATTTATCATAACCTTCATCATACCTGCCTTCATACTTTTTCCAATAGGCTTTATCAACCTGCAGTGGCCAATGTGGTGAAGTATATGCCGCATAGGCAAAGAAGGGACGTTGATCATCTTTGTGCCGATCAATATATGTGATGAGTTTATCGGTATAAAGATCTGTAGAATATGACCCTTCCGGCCATGCTGTGGATTTTCCATCTTCTGTATAATGTGAAACCGGGATACCTTTAAATAATCCCTGGCTGTTATAATGATTTCCAACGCCTTCAAGCAGAACGAACGAGTGTTCAAAGCCTTTTTGGTGTGGGTTGGCCTCCCTGTCAGTACCCAGATGCCATTTACCGGCCATATAGGTGTGGTAACCATCCTTTCTTAGCAAATCGGGTATAGTAGCCACTCTATCTGTTAGATATCCTTCGTACCCAAAAACCTGTGTGCTTAGGGCCTGTCTTCCTACTCCTGCAATATGGTTGTCATTACCTGTTAAAAGCATGGCCCTCGTGGGAGCGCACATGGGTGCTGTATGAAACCTGCTAAACCGGATGCCACTTGATGCCAAACCATCAATATTGGGAGTTGCAATATCTCCGCCAAAACATCCGAGATCTGCATAACCAAGATCATCTGCCACTAATATTAAAATATTGGGTCGTGTATCTATTGAAGTTTTTTCCGAAGTACCCGAACAACCTGTAAATCCAATGATTACAAATAGAAACGTAAGAATCGAGGTTGTATGGTTAAGTCTAGAAATAAAATTACTATTTGTAAAGTGACAGCATGTTTTAAATTTTATTGGAAGATGTATATTTTGTCTAGTTCGTCTATCGAGATTTATCATTTAAAGCGACTCTTTCATTATTAAATACCTAAGGTAAGGATTTATCATTTAGATGGTATTTAGCAATATTGAATAATACTTTCTTCTGTTGACTGGAAGAAGTATTATAAAAATCTCTCAAACAATATTATTAACCTGAGGTATGGACTGTTCTGTATAATTCAGTACTTTGTAATTCTTTAGGAAAATATATGAAAGTATTATTTATAGGGGGTACAGGAAATATTAGCAGTGCGTCGAGCAGATTGGCTATTTCAAAAGGGATAGAGTTGTATCACTTGAACAGAGGAATAAACAAGGTTGAAATAGAAGGGGTAAAAACTATTTTAGGTGACATCAACAATCTATCCAGTCTGACAGAACTGAAAGGTCATAGTTGGGATGTTGTGGTTAACTGGATTGCTTTTACATCGACAGATATTGAGCGGGATATTGCTTTATTCAAAGGGAAAACCAAGCAATATATTTTTATAAGTTCGGCATCATGTTATCAGACACCATTGAGTTACCCTGTCATTACTGAGTCTACACCGCTATCTAATAATTTATGGGATTATTCTAATGACAAGATTAAGTGTGAAGATCGCCTAATAAAGGCTTATCGGGAAGAAGGTTTTCCTATTACCATTGTGAGGCCCTCTTTAACTTATGACACCGTTATACCTATAGCTATTGGTGGGTTTAAAGAGTATACCGCAGCCGATAGAATTCTAAAAGGAAAGGAAATTATTATTCATGGAGACGGAACTTCATTGTGGACTGTAACCCATTCTGACGATTTTGCCAAGGGCTTTGTAGGATTATTGGGATTATCACAGGCTACAGGCCATGCGTTCCATATTACATCAGACGAAATATTAAGTTGGAACATGATCTATGAAATCCTGGCAAGCAGTCTGGGTTGTAAAGCAAAAGTAGTGCATATTGCTTCAGATTTTATATGTAAAATAGAACCCTCTTATACAGGCACTTTACTTGCTGATAAAGCCGAAAGTGTGATTTTTGACAATACTAAAATAAAAACATTTGTCCCCGGCTTTAAAGCAACAATCCCTTTTGCAGAAGGTATAAAAAGGACACTGAAATGGCTGGATGAAAACCCGGAAAAGAAAATTATAGACCAAGAGGAAAACAAACGGATTGAAAAAATACTTAAGGCCTATAAAAAGCTTCTGTAGGATATAATAGGATTTGCAATAAATTAATCCAGGTATTTATGAAATAAGAATTAGATTTATAACAATGTAATTAATAGGTACTAAAAATTTAATCATGATCAAAAAATTTACAATTATAGTTATACTATTTTTAGGTGCTTTTGGATTTAGCCAAAAGGAAGTTTATGAATTTCGGGAATATGAGTTAAAGTTTGGAAAACCTGTTAAGGTATTACATGATTATTTTGAAAATGCTTTAATACCTGCTTTAAAAAAACAGGGAATTAAAAATATTGGAGCATTTGAAGAAATTGGAGATGCTTTGCCAAAGAAGATCTATTTATTAATTACTTATAATGATTTGAATAGCTACCAAAAGGTGCTTGATAATCTAAAGGATGACTCAGTTTTTTTGCAGGCATCTGCAGCATACAGTAAATCTTCTCAGGAAATTTTTCCTGTAGAACGATATGTAACGTCATTGTTTACGGCATTCGATGGTATACCAAAATTAGTAAAACCATCAGAGGGTTCCATGGTTTTTGAATTACGAACCTATGAGGGCTATAATGAAGATGCTTTTCAGCGCAAAGTAAAAATGTTCAATGAAAGTGAATTGAGCATTTTTGATGAGGTAGGCCTGCACTCCGTTTTTTTCGGAGAGAAAATTGCTGGGCCACAAATGCCTTGTCTCACCTATTTGCTTGCATTCAAAGACATGGCAGAGCGCGACGCAAACTGGGCGAAATTTGGCCCTAACCCGGAATGGCAACGAATTTCAAAACTACCGGAGTACGCGAATACCGTTTCAAATATATACAGGGTTTTTTTAAAACCTTTGTCCTATTCTCAATTGTAAAATATCAAAGGGGATTCTTAAATCTTTAGGTTCGTATCCATTAAGTTCTTAAAATGGATAGAAGGCGGGAGTATGGTATAGATAGTGGTTGCCGTTCCTTTCCGTAGCTAAGCAGTTTCTCAATTTTGGCCTATCTGTTAAGTTTAAAGGTTTCAAGATTGATATCATCTAAACCAATATCATCAAAAGGATATTCTAATTGATCCTGGATGTTATAAAGAGAAATAAGTATAAACTCCGTAAGCAAAACTATAAAATAGGTAATTCCCTGATTGTTTTCCAAGCCAACATCATAGATAATGGTTGGAGCATAAATTAATGGGAAGATATAGATGAATACGAGACAATAAGCCTTTAAGCTTATTGGTGTCCTATGCGTGTTAATAGCGTGTAAGTTCTCTATAGATTCGTGGAGATCTTTCATAAAACGAAAAGTTCTGTCTTTTAAATTTTTCGAAACTGTTTGATCGTTGGCGACGATAAATGTAAGCACCTTATCAATGATTTCATCCAGATCTTTTGTATTGTCGCCATTATTTTTTAGTTGATCCATAGTTTGCTCACTAATGTTAAGCAAAATATCGGTCATTTCTTTTTTGCTTTCTACAGAGAGTTCCTGGTTACTCATCACAAAATAGTGAACTGTCTTTAGAGCACTTCTGAATTTACTCAAATGTTGCAGGGCCTTTTCCCGACGCCTGAATGAACCACGTATAGTAAAAACCAGAGGAAATATTATGGCAATACTTAACATTGTAAGATCAACATAAAAGTTTAAATTGAATCTAAAAGCCAGAAATGTAACGACAATTGAAACAATCAATACGATTAATGTTCTGTAATTTAATATGGTAAGATATCGTCTAATAGCTAAAAATTTATTAACTTATGAAAGTAAATCTAACTACAATCTAGTGAATAAGCAAGCCATATTTCCTTTCCTTTTTATATACCTATATTTTATTGGACCTGTTTTTTCACAGGAATTAGCAAAAACCGACCAGGATAATCAGGTCACTGAGCTCTTTCTTAAAAATGATGCTTTACCCGTTAAGCTGAGTTATTCCAATAAAGTTTTAAGGAAAGAAACCAATGACAGCACATATGTTGATAGCGAAATTGGATATATGACAAGCGATGAGTCCTGGAAAACCTTAGAAATAAAAATCAGGGCAAGGGGGAATTACAGAAGGGAAAATTGCTTTTTCCCGCCCGTGAAAATGAAAATTAAAAAATCAGTTTCCGCCGGGACCTTGTTTGAAGGAAATAAGAAACTAAAACTTGTACTTCCTTGTGTCCTTCAAAAGGACTATAATGATAAAGTCTTAAAGGAATACATGGCGTATAAATTGTATGAATTTGTTTCTCCTTATCATTTTAAAACGAGATTGTTGAATATTGATTTTACGGATGAAAAAGGACAGAAATTTAAAACCTATACCGTAAAAGGATTTTTTATAGAAGATATTGATGAGGTAAAAGACAGATGCAACGGTAAGCAAATAACAAGGTCTATACATCCGCTTGAACAGGATGATCTGTGTTCGGTTAGAAATGATTTTTTTCAGTTTATGATTGGTAATACCGATTATTCCTCGGCTTATCGGCATAATGAAAAGCTTTTGTTTGTAGATAACAATATTATGCCTGTACCCTATGATTTTGATATGTCAGGATTGGTCGATGCCAGCTATGCAGTTGTCTCTCAGGTTCAGGGTGAGGTACTGAGCATAACCGATGTCACTCAAAGATTATATAGGGGATTTAAACGCAACCCGGCTACATACCAAACCGTAAGGAATGAATTTCTGAATAATAAAAGCAAAATGATGACTGTTATTAATGATCTAGAATCAAGCTTTGATGATCCAAAGGAATTTGCGACGGCAAGAAGATTTATCAATGACTTTTTTGACGTTTTGGCAAATGACAACTCTTACAGAAAGGAGATATTAAACGTTGCAAGGCTAAAATAAAACCCTATCTGCGGTTTATATTAATACTCAATTACTTTTTAAAATAAAAAACCCGTTATCTCCATATGCACTGAAAGGTTTTTCATTCAAACAGTTCTATTAAAGGTTCCCCGGTTGTTCCACTGGGATAAGGTATATTCAGAATCTGTGCGATGCTGGGTGCAATATCGATTACCGATACTTTTCTTACGGATTTACCTTTAGGTATAGAATTCCCGAACCATAACATTGGAACATGGGTGTCGTAGGCATACCCGGAACCATGTGTAGTACCTTTAATTTTTTGCATGGTTATTCTGGGGTCCAAATTCTGAATAAACCCTGGCTTAAATATTAAAAGGACATCTCCTGATCTTTTCGAATGATAGCCATTTTGAAGCATTTGTTTCATACCATAACTATAACTTTGTGATTGTAAATCAGACGCGGTAAGGGCTCCGGTAACTTCATCAAGAGTAATCAGAAAATCTGCGGCTTCCTGCTGTACTGCTCTTAGAGATAATTTTTTTTGTTTTATTACATCCCGGTTTAGATATACAGCCTCCCCATCGAAATTTTCAACCCATTGATTTGTGCCATATTTTGAATTCAAATGAGTCAGAAGAGCAGTCTCATATTGCTTTATATGAGCAAGCCCTGCAGGTAGCTTATGATCTGCCAGGTAGGAAGCTACAGGTACAGACCCGTGATCAGAGGTTAAGAACAGTAAATAATTTCCAGTACCAACAGTTGCATCAAGTGATTTTAATAAATTTTCTATGTCCCTGTCCAATCTTAATATTACATCTTCAAACTCTACGGACTGCGGCCCAAAAGTATGTCCGATAACGTCAGGAACAGAATAGCTTATATTAATAAAATCTGTAATATCGTCTGTACCCAGGCCTTCGTTCTTAATTGCTTCTATAGCAAAATCCGTCAACAAAGAATTACCAGCGGGGGTAACCCAAATTAATTGAAATTCAGCACCTATTTCCCTATAACGCTCCCTCATGCTCTTATAATCATATGGGAAAGTTGCACTTGTTTTACCGCCTAGAGCCCGCTCATAATTATTGTCATCCGGAGCGCTCGCCGTATAGGATTCAATTGGATAAAGAGTTGACCAGGAATCTGATAAATACGAATTTGATTTTTCCAATTTATTAAAACTGGTCACCCATTTAGGTAATTCATCCATATAATAAGAACTGCTAACAAAATAACCCGGACTCGATTTCCAGTCATGCCAATATGCAGCATTAGCCGCATGTCCTCCGGGTAAAATAGCACCGCGGTCTTTTAGGGAGACACTTATTACTTTAGCTCTAAAATTGGTGCCCAATCTCAACTGATCCGTGATGGTAGACGTAAGAAGATTTCTTGGAGACGCACCATAGCTGTTAACATCCGAGGTTCCAACGATAAGTTCGTTATTATCCCCAATATTTGTAATGACCTGTTTTGAACTCCGCTGATACCAGGTATTTCCAATGATTCCATGCATAGAAGGGGTTGTTCCTGTATAAATAGATGCATGTCCGGCTGCAGTAACGGTAGGAATATAGTTATACTGAGTGTTTTTATAGTTAAATCCGTCCCGCATTATTCGTTTAAACCCGCCGTTGGAAAACCGCTCCTGATACTTGTAAAGATGATCAAATCTCATTTGATCTACCACAACACCCACTACCAATTTAGGCTTATCAGCTTGGCTTCTGGCAATGAATCCATTTAAAAGAAACAGGGCGGTAATAGCGATAATTCTAATCATAATTGAGTTATCTTTTTAGATTAAAGTTGGAATCCTGACCTAAGTACAGAACTGCGCTATTCAAAGATAATGAGTAATAATGTTAAATTTTATTAATAGCAGAGGATTAATTTTAGTTAAAAGGATATTTATCCGGAATAAACTTCGGACATAGGTTTAGACCATTATCATGCCCTTGGATCAATAAATTACAGACCCTGGTAAAAGGAATAAATTTTAGGGTTCATGTCTTTAACAGCAATCAGAAGTTCTTAAGAGGGACTCCCGTAAATCTCTGGATAAAAGTCAGCTATCTGAAGAAGTTGACCAAGCAATTCTCCCAGGTTTCCCAAATGAAGAAATATTGCATTAGAATCTATATACGTTTCTCTTACTACACACTCGTTCCCGTTTGCATTAAAAAACCAGTCGTACTTTAAGGTGGTATCTTTTTCTTTCTCCTTCACAATATTCAGGCACTGAGTTGCTATGCTTTTAAATTCTTCCTCTTTACCTTCCTCTATTAAAAATCTTGCGGTAAGTTGTATGTTTCCCATAATTAAAGTGTTTAGTTTAAATAAATATTGATTTTTTGTTTTTTTTATTGCCGTTCCTCTAAAATTAAAATAAATAGGATTCACATGTACGTCTGAAATTAGGTAAAGTCACAAAATAATAGATTTTTTAGCTGCTCTTCAATATCAGTATACCGAGAGCTAATACAAGTTGCTGGTTTAGGGTAGGGAGCAGTGTAGGAAATGTATAAAAAACCCCGAAAAAATATCCGGGGATTTGTATTCAAGCGTTTGGTACGAACTTTATTCAGGGGCAGATGCTCCAGCAACGATTCTGTAGACGTTAGAATTACGTTTGTTATAGTTGTCCTGAAAACCATCCCAAAAGCCTTCAGGCATGGTCCAGTCTTCGCTAAAGGCAGGGGATAATGCATCCTGCAAAGAGGAAAATATATCATAAGAATAGCTGCCATAGGTGAATGTTGAAGTTACCGGAGAAATGATGGCCTGATTACCCCATCCTTTCATAGTTGTTTTCCCTTCCTTCATGGCCTTTTCTACCGCAGGTTTCCATTTTTCAGCTTCAAAAGTAAGGTGCTGTCCTGTGTTTTTTGTGTCGTGATAAATAATACGTACAAATTTATAATCATCATCCGTTGAATTTTCTGCCCGAATATGGTTGGGAAGATTGCTCAGAAATACGTGATGCATGTTGGTGCTTATATTCTCCGTTCCAATGTCTTCCATTTTAACATCTGGAAACATTGTGGCTATGCTTGCCCAATCTGCACCTTTGTCAATATCCTTATAGGTATTTATAATCAGGATATTTGGGCTTGTATCTTGGTTTACACCTCCGACTTTTTGTAAAATGGCCCAAAATGTTAGGTTGCCTTTTGTAACTTCCTTTTCTGCCCATTTAGCCCAATACGTAGTTTCTCTTTTTAAATACTCCTGCATATTTTCAGGTGCCACCCTTCTATATTGATGTGTTGTGATTGTCTGGGCCATTGCAAATTGAAAACTCAATAAGCATACGACTAAAAATGTAATTCCTTTTCTCATTCTATGGTTGTTTTAAAGTTAGTATTCAGAAAGATAATAGTATTTTGGGTAAAGCTCTGCATATTTATTGCTTTGCATCACTATTCCAAAGTTTAACACATAAATAAAGTTGAAATTCTAAAAATTAAACCATCTCAAAGGACGAAGCCTCGCTTTAATTGTCCGAAACGCCTTTTTTATTTACCAAATGATTTCCAGATAAACCTATTTGAAATCATCCTTAGAGTGCAAAGTTTAATCGTGGTAAGTCCAATTCAATTCTGGCAAGAATCAATAATTTGATAAAATGCCCATTAATTACCCAAAGCTTTTTAAGCAATTCTTGTTGGTTTTACAAATGAAAAAAGTAAAAACGTAAACATGATTATCTTGGCTCCAGCACCACAAATGGTATAATCATTTCCTCCAGAGAAACACCTCCATGTTGATAAGAATTTCTGTAATAGCTCACATAGTGGTTGTAATTATTTGGGTAAGCAAAAAACAAGTCATTTTTTGCAAAAATAAATGAACTGCTCATTGTAATACTTGGCAGATGAATATTAGCAGGGTCTTTGGCCTCTATCACATCATTGCTATTATATGTAAGACTCCGGCCTGTTTTATATCTAAGATTAAGACTGGTCTCTTTGTCCCCAATCACTTTAGAAGGTTGTTTTACATTTATAGTACCATGATCTGTAGTAATGACTAATTTTAAGCCCATACTTTGAGCTTGTTGAATGATCTCAAGAAGAGGTGAATTCTTAAACCAACTATTGGTTAAGGAGCGATAAGCCTTATCATTGGATGCCAATTCTTTAATAACATCCATCTCGGTTTTGGAATGTGAAAGCATATCCACAAAATTATACACCAGAACCGTTAGGTCATTTTTCTTTTGGGAACGAAAGTTCTGAGAAAGATGTTTACCTTGTTTCAGACTACTGATTTTATGATACTCCCATTTTAGATCCAGTCCCAATCGTTTTAGTTGTTCTCCCAGGAATTTATCCTCAAATAAATTCTTTCCCCCTTCGTCCGTATCGTTCTTCCACCATTCAGGGTATTTTTTTTCCATTCCCAGAGGCATAAGGCCCGAGAAAATAGCATTTCGCGCATATTGTGTTGCAGTTGGCAGAATGCTGTAATATGGCATTTCCTTGCTTTTCTTATAATAGGGTGTTAATACATCTTCGAATGAAAACCACTGGTCATACCTTAAATTGTCTATCACCAACAAGAGGGTAGGAGCATCCTTGATTTCAGGCAGAATTAGTTCCTTAAACAAGGTATTCGACATTACCGGGCCATCACCATCCTTAAACCAGTTGGCATAATTCTTTTCAATAAATTTTCCGAACTGATTATTAGCTTCAACTTTTTGAGACTCCAAAATTTCAAACATCCCGGAATCTTCTATTTCTTCCAATTGTAATTCCCAATAAATAAGCTTCTTATAAAGATCTGCCCATTCTTCATAAGAATTGACCATAGATAGGTCCATCGAGATCTTTCTGAACTCTTGCTGGTAGTTGGAAGTCGTCTTTTCTGATACCAAACGAGAGTGATCTAAGTTTTTTTTAAGTGAAAGAAGTATTTGATTAGGATTGACTGGTTTTATAAGATAGTCGGCAATTTTTGAGCCAATAGCCTCTTCCATGATATATTCCTCTTCACTTTTGGTAATCATTACTACCGGAAGGGTTGTATCTATTGCTTTAATCTCAGTTAATGTCTCCAAACCGGAAATTCCCGGCATATTCTCATCGAGAAAAACAATATCAAAATTCCGGGCTCTAATTTCTTCCAATGCATCCTGACCGCTTTTGCAAGTTACTACCTGATAGTTTTTGCCTTCCAGAAAAATAATATGGGGCTTTAACAAATCTATCTCATCATCTACCCAAAGGATTGTTATCTTGTCCATTTAGTCCTTATCTTTACCGCTGAAAACAATAGCTATTTTGTCAAAATCAAACAAGCTTAAAATATTCAACGATCCAATTTACGGATTTATTAGAATTCCAGATGCACTAATTTTTAACCTGATAGCGGACCCATATTTTCAAAGGCTTCGGCGTATTTCACAAATGGGGCTTTCATATCTGGTTTATCCGGGAGCACATCATACTCGTTTTCATCATGCATTAGGCAGTATGCATTTAATGCAGGAAGCAATACAACTACTTCGCTTTAAGGGGATTGAGGTTACAGATGAGGAAGCACAAGGATTACTATGTGCTATCTTATTGCACGATATTGGCCATGGGCCTTTTTCACATGCTATGGAACATAGTTTGGTAGAAGGAATAAATCATGAAGCAATTTCGCACCTATTTATGGAGGTGCTTAACCGCAAGTTTAACGGAAGTTTAACTTTAGGAATTGAAATTTTTAAAGGCACATATAGAAAAAAATTTCTGAATCAACTGGTCAGCAGTCAATTGGATATGGACCGATTAGACTATTTGAAGCGGGATAGTTTTTATACTGGCGTTGCAGAAGGAAATATAAATGCCGAGCGTTTAATAACGATGTTAAATGTTGTGGATGGCATATTGGTTGTTGAGGAAAAAGGGATCTATTCGGTAGAGAAATTTCTAATGGCCCGAAGATTTATGTATTGGCAGGTATACCTTCATAAAACAGGAATAGTAGCTGAGCAATTGCTAATTAAAACATTACAGAGGGCAAAGGAACTGGTTGGTATGAATGTTGAATTGGCTTGTAGCCCGGCTCTCATGTTCTTTTTGAAAAACAAAATAGCCAAGGAGAATTTTAATTTGAAGGTTTTGGATCTTTTTGCAAGTCTTGATGACATTGATATTTTGGCTGCGATAAAACAATGGCAGCATAACACTGACTTTGTTTTGTCAAAACTTTGTGGGATGATTCTGAATCGAAGACTACTCAATATAAGGCTTAAAGACCAGCCTGAAAAGGAGAAGAGATTTAATGAACTTTTTGGGAATTTTAGAACAAAATACAAGTTGAGTGAAAAAGAAACCTCCTATTTTGTATTCCGTGGAATTATAGAGAACAAGGCCTATAATCGTCATAGCCAGAATATAAATATTTTACGTACTAATGGTAAATTATTAGATGTTGCCAAAGCATCGGATCATTTAAATTTGACCTCTCTGTCTGAGACGGTAATTAAATATTATATCTGTTATCCAAAAGATGATCTTTAGCTCTAATATTCTGAATTTTGGTCACCTCCAATTTCTTAAAAGCGTTTTGAAAGTCTTAATATGCTAATATATAGGGATTTATGCACATGTATTCTGCTTAATACCATTAATCAATTTTTCTTACTTTTGTCTGAATCTAAACACAGGGTTAAATTATTATAAAATTTGAAATTTACAGCTAGTCAGATTGCAGGTATTTTGGAGGGTGAGGTAGAAGGCAACCCAGAGGTTGCTGTGCATAAATTGGCTAAGATTGAAGAAGGAGAAATTGGTTCATTAACTTTTTTGGCTAATCCTAAATACACCTCTTTTATATACAGTACAGAAGCATCAATCACTCTTGTAAATAAAGATTTTGTCCCAGAGCAGGCCATTACTACTACCTTGATTAAGGTTGATGATGCCTACGAATCTTTTTCAAAACTATTAGAATATTACAATCAGGTTAAGAATAACAAAACGGGACTGGAAAGGCCCATATTTTTATCAGAATCTGCCACTTATGGAGAAAATTTCTATTTGGGAGCATTTTCATATTTGGGTAACAATGTAAAAATTGGTAATGATGTCAAAATTTACCCGAATGTCTATATAGGCGACAATGTGACCATAGCGGATAATGTTCTGATTTTTGCAGGAGCCAAAATTTATTCAGAATCAATAATCGGAAAAGGATGTGTAATTCATAGTGGAGCAATCATTGGAGCAGATGGATTTGGCTTTGCGCCTAATTCAAATGGGGAGTATAGTAAAGTTCCTCAAACCGGGAATGTAATTCTGGAGGAAAATGTAGATGTTGGTGCAGGAACTACTATAGATAGGGCAACCCTCGGATCAACCATTCTTAGAAATGGTGTAAAACTGGATAACCAAATTCAAATTGCTCATAATGTTGAGATTGGAGAGCATACGGCTATAGCAGCCCAGACAGGTATAGCGGGATCTACAAAAATTGGAAGAAATTGCAAGATTGGGGGCCAGGTTGGCATTGTTGGACATATAACTATTGGCGACAGGGTTAGGATACAGGCACAATCAGGAATAGGTAGAAATGTGAAAGATGATGAATTCATACAGGGATCACCTGCATTTAACTATGCAGATTATAATAAATCTTATGTTCATTTTAAAAACCTACCAAAACTGGTGAACAGGATTAATAATTTGGAAAAAAAAAGTGACGATAAATAAAGGATGGCAAAACAGCGTACAATAGCGAATGAAGTAACATTAACCGGCGTGGGTTTGCATACCGGAGAGAAAGTTACAATGAAATTTGTTCCTGCAACCGAGAACCACGGCTTTGCTTTTAAACGAGTTGATCTCGAAGGGGAACCAATTATTGAAGCAGATGCGAATTATGTGGTTAACACTCAAAGAGGCACTAATCTTGAGAAAAGAGGCGTTAAGATCCAAACCTCGGAACATGTTCTTGCAGCATTGGTGGGCATGGAGATAGATAATGTTTTAATAGAATTGGATGCCCCTGAACCACCCATCATGGATGGATCGTCTAAGTTTTTTGTTGAAGCGATTGAAAAGGCCGGAATTGTAGAACAGGACGCCGAGCGGGAAGAATATGTAGTTACAGAAGTAATTACTTATAAAGATGAAGCCTCCGGAAGTGATATAACATTAATTCCTGCGGAGGATTACAAAATTACCACCATGGTAGATTTTGGCACCAAGGTTCTTGGTACACAAAATGCTACCCTCGAGAAAATAGCAGATTTTAAAAATGAAATTGCAGATGCCAGGACATTTAGTTTTCTTCATGAATTGGAAATGTTATTGGAGAATGGGTTAATAAAAGGGGGTGATTTGAACAATGCCATTGTTTATGTAGACAAGGAAATTTCCGCTCCCACAATGAAGAAGCTTGAAAAGGCTTTTAACAAGAAAAAACTATCGGTAAAGCCTAATGGTATTTTAGATAATCTGACATTGCATCAACCAAATGAAGCTGCCAGACACAAATTATTGGACGTAATTGGAGATTTAGCTTTGGCCGGAACAAGAATTAAGGGGAAAGTAATTGCCAATAAGCCCGGACATTACGTAAACACTCAATTTGCCAAAAAACTGTCCAAAATAATTAAATTGGAAAAAAGGAATAAGGTTCCAAAATTTGATTTAAATCAACCTCCATTAATGGACATCACTCAAATTATGAAAATGTTGCCACACAGGCCACCTTTCCTCTTGGTTGATAAAATAATGGAACTTTCTGATTCTCATGTGGTAGGGGTAAAAAATGTCACCATGAACGAACCATTTTTCGTGGGACACTTTCCCGGAGCACCTGTCATGCCTGGGGTTTTACAGGTAGAAGCCATGGCACAAACAGGGGGAATACTGGTTTTAAATACAGTTCCTGATCCTGAAAATTACCTTACATTCTTTATGAAGATCGACAATGTTAAATTTAAACAACAAGTCGTCCCCGGAGATACTTTAATCTTTAAGTGCGATCTTATCTCACCAATACGAAGAGGAATCTGTCATATGCAGGCTTATGCATATGCAAATGGAAAATTGGTGTCTGAAGCAGAATTAATGGCCCAAATCGTAAAAACAAAACAAGAAGATTAGCATGAATCAGCCGCTTGCCTACGTTCACCCAGGAGCTAAAATCGCAAAAAATGTGGTTATAGAACCATTTACGACTATCCATAACAATGTGATAATTGGCGATGGTACCTGGATAGGATCCAATGTTACTATTATGGAAGGTGCCCGCATAGGAAAGAATTGCAATATTTTTCCTGGCGCGGTAATATCAGCACCCCCTCAGGATTTGAAATATGAAGGGGAAGAAACAACTGTGGTTATTGGTAACAACACCACAATCCGGGAGTGTGCCACCATTCACAAAGGTACCCGTGACAGAATGAAAACAGTGATTGGTAAAAATTGTCTTATTATGGCCTATTGCCATATTGCCCATGATTGTTTTGTAGGTAATAATTGTATTTTCTCGAATAATTCAACCCTTGCAGGGCACGTAACGATTGGCGATAATGTTATTCTTGCAGGTCTGGTGGCTGTACATCAATTTGTTTCAATTGGAAACCATGCTTTTGTAACTGGCGGATCTTTAGTACGTAAAGATGTTCCTCCTTATGTCAAAGGCGCAAGAGAACCATTGTCATATGTTGGAATAAATTCCGTCGGACTGCGAAGAAGAGGATTTGATTCAGACAAAATCAGGGAGATACAGAATATTTACAGAATACTTTATCAGAAGAATTATAACAACACTCAGGCTGTACAAATCATTGAAGCAGAAATGGAGGCTACGCCTGAAAGAGATGAAATCTTACAGTTTATTCGTGATTCCCAAAGGGGAATAATGAAAGGCTATTTTAGTACAAATTAATTATCTATGGCAAATACATCGGACATTAGAAAAGGATTGTGCATTAAGTACAACAATGATATTTATAAGGTTACTGAGTTTTTACATGTAAAACCAGGTAAAGGACCTGCATTTGTACGAACCAAACTCAAAAGCGTAACAAACGGAAAAGTTTTGGATAATACCTTCTCTGCCGGGCATAAAATTGAAGATGTACGTGTGGAAACAAGGTCTTATCAGTTTTTGTATTCCGATGGCACAACCTATCATTTTATGAATACGGATGATTATAATCAAATCTCACTTCAGGAAGCTATTCTAGACGCTCCGGGACTTTTAAAAGAAGGCGAAGTAGTTACAATAATGTTTAATACGGAAGATAGTATGCCATTATCCGTTGATATGCCCGCCAGTGTCATTTTAGAAGTAACCCATACAGAACCCGGACTTAAAGGAAATACTGCTACAAATGCATCGAAGCCAGCGGTTGTTGAGACCGGAGCCAAAGTAAATGTGCCACTTTTTATTAATGAAGGGGATAAAATTAAAATTGATACTGAAAAAGGCTCTTATATGGAGAGAGCAAAATAATAAATATAGATAAATATCTGTATTTAAATATATTAGATTGTTTTATTTTAAGCATTAATTTATATATTAAACTATTAATTTTGATAAATTTTTCGTGAAATTTCCAAAGCCATATACTTTAAAAGAAATTGCAGCAATCATCAATTCTGAATATGTAGGAGCGGATGATTTTTCTATTTATGGGATGAACGAAATACATGTTGTGGAAGAAGGTGACATTGTTTTTGTAGATCATCCAAAGTATTATGACAAAGCCCTAAATTCTAAAGCGACTGTAGTTTTAATAAATAAAAAAGTTGATTGTCCCCCTGGCAAAGCATTGCTGATATCCGAGGATCCTTTTAGGGATTTTAATACACTTACAAATTACTTTAAGCCGTTCGAAAAATCAGATTTGTCGATTACAAAATCAGCCATAATAGGAATGAATACTCATATTCAACCTAATGTCTTTATTGGCAATAATGTTGTAATTGGTGATAATTGCACCATTCATTCCAATGTTTGTCTGTATGACAATTGTGTTATAGGCGATCATGTCACAATTCATGCAGGTACAGTTCTTGGTGCCGATGCTTTCTACTATAAAAGAAGGCCAGAGGGCTATGATAAGTTGCTTTCCGGAGGACGTGTTGTAATAGAGGACCATGTAGATATCGGTGCACTTTGCTCAATAGATAGAGGAGTTACTGGCGATACCACAATTAAGAAAGGCAGTAAGCTTGATAATCAGATTCAGGTAGGACATGATACGGTAATAGGAGAAAATTGTTTGATTGCCTCACAGACAGGAATTGCAGGCTGTGTAGTAATTGAGGATGAAGTTACTATTTGGGGTCAGGTTGGGATAATAAGCGGTATTACCATAGGAAAGAAAGCAGTAATAATGGCGCAGGCTGGTATTGGCAGATCTCTGGAAGGGGGTAAAAGTTACCTGGGAAGTCCGGCTGGTGAAGCTCGAGAAAAATTCAGAGAATTAGCCCATCTGCGAAATCTCCCATCAATTTTAAAAGATTTAAACAAACAATAAGCAATTAACCACCCAAAAATAGTTTTCAAAAATATATTTTTGCATAACTAAAAAGACAAATTCACAATGAGCGTATTAGTAAATAAAGATTCCAGGATTATTGTTCAAGGTTTTACAGGTAGTGAAGGTACGTTTCACTCGGAACAGATGATAGCCTATGGCACAAATGTAGTAGGAGGGGTTACTCCGGGTAAAGGTGGTCACGAGCACCTTGGAAAACCTGTTTTTAATACCGTTGAGGAAGCTGTTCAAAGTGTAGGTGCAGATACCACAATCATTTTTGTACCACCGGCATTCGCGGCAGATGCAATAATGGAAGCTGCAAATGCTGGAATAAAAGTCATTATTACAATTACTGAAGGTATTCCGGTAGCTGATATGGTAAAGGCTAATAATTATATTAAAGACAGAGATTGTACGCTAATAGGCCCAAATTGCCCTGGTGTAATTACACCGGAAGAGGCGAAAGTAGGTATTATGCCCGGTTTTGTATTTAAGAAAGGAACTATTGGTATTGTATCTAAATCTGGTACTTTAACATACGAAGCTGCCGATCAGGTTGTGAGACAGGGATTGGGTATTACAACAGCTATTGGTATTGGTGGTGATCCAATAATTGGCACTACAACTAAAGATGCAGTAGAATTGCTAATTAATGATCCCGAAACAGAATGTGTTGTAATGATAGGAGAAATAGGAGGACAACTGGAAGCGGATGCGGCCAAATGGTATAAAGCCAGTGGTAGTAAAAAACCAATTGTAGGTTTTATCGCTGGGGAAACAGCACCTGCCGGAAGAACCATGGGGCATGCCGGGGCAATAGTGGGAGGAACAGATGATACTGCGCAGGCCAAAAAACGTATTATGCGCGAATGTGGAATAAATGTAGTGGATTCTCCTGCTGAAATAGGAAAGAAGGTTAAAGAAGTAGTTGGATAGTGCAAAATAACAACAATAATCCTCGGTAAATCTGAGAGGAAAATCCCGAATTAGTCGGGATTTTTTTTAGCCTTTATGTGAAACAAAACTTATCTTTGGAATACGAGTTAGGAAACAAAACAATGATATGAAAATATTAGACGGGAAGAATGTTATTATTACCGGTGCAAGTCGGGGTATAGGTATGGGTATTGCCAGGGTTTTGGCCGAACATGGGGCTAATATAGCCTTTACTTATAGTTCCAGTGAAGCTCCCGCGCTTGAATTGGAAAAAGAGCTAAATACTAAAGGAGTAAAGGCAAAAGCCTATAAGAGTAATGCGGCAAGTTTTACAGATTCTGAGAAGCTGGTTGCTCAGGTACTGGAGGATTTCGGAGGAATAGACGTGTTAATTAACAATGCGGGTATCACAAAAGACAATCTGTTAATGCGAATGCGAGAAGAGGATTTTGATACCGTTATTGAGATCAATTTAAAATCTGTTTTCAATATGACAAAGGCTGTTCAGCGGACAATGTTAAAACAGCGCAAAGGCTCTATTATTAATATGAGCAGCGTGGTTGGCGTAAAAGGGAATGCGGGCCAAAGCAATTATGCGGCTTCCAAAGCAGGAATTATCGGATTTACCAAATCTGTTGCCCTTGAACTTGGATCCAGAAATATTCGTTGTAATGCTATTGCACCAGGGTTTATTGAAACTGAAATGACCGATAAATTAGATGAAAAAACTGTACAGGGATGGCGAGAAGCAATTCCACTGAAACGCGGCGGAACTCCTGAAGATGTAGCAAATGCCTGTTTGTTTCTTGCTTCAGATCTGTCTGATTATATTACCGGACAAGTTTTAAATGTTGATGGCGGTATGTTAACATAATGCCCGGTCACACGATTTATTAACCCCAGCGCAAGGCTACTGACCGGATTGGGTTCCGGCAGTTAGGTGTTATCCAAAAAGTTTCATGCAACTACAAACGGTATTCCTCATATTATTTGCTGCGATCTTGGCTTTGGGGTTGGTTATATTTCAATACTATTACAAATCCAAGAGCAAAGGCACTTTATATATAGCACTCTCCTTTTTGAGATTTGTAGCATTATTTTGTGTGTTTTTGCTTCTAATAAATCCAAAAATCACCAAAGAGCAATATTCTTTGGAGAAGGCGAATCTAATTATCTTAGCGGACAATACCTCATCAATTGGCCAGGCAAACGGGGTTAATCAGCTTGTTAATGCCAAAAAACTGATTGAAGAGAATACTAATATTGCGGAAAAGTTTGATATCTCTGAATATGTATTTGGGACAGAGTTAAATTCTTTGGACAGTTTATCATTTTCGGAGAAAGCTACGAATATAGGACGCGCTCTTTCATCACTAAATGAAATTTTTGCGGGAAGCAATACAGCCATTTTGATGCTTACTGACGGAAACCAGACTCTGGGTGAAGATTATGAATTCTCTGGAGGAAGACAAAAATTCCCCATTTATCCAATGGTTGTTGGAGATACAACAAGTTATCAGGATATCAGAATAGATCAGGTAAACACAAACAAATACGCCTTTTTAAAAAATAAATACCCTATGGAAATTTTTGTTTCCTACCAGGGGAACAATACGGTGTCAACCACTCTGACCATTACAGAAACTGGTCAAAACCTATATAGAGAGCAAATTCTTCTAAGTGAGACCGAGAATTCCCAGATTATTAATACTGTGTTGAATGCCTCTACTGTTGGAATAAAGAATATAAAGATTAGTCTTAGTCCTTTGGAAAATGAAAGGAACATTACCAATAATTCCAGGCAAATAGGAATAGAAGTAATAGATGAAAAAACCAATATTGCATTAGTCTCCAATATGCTTCATCCGGATCTGGGTGCTTTAAAAAAAGCAATTGAAAGTAATGAGCAACGATCAGTATCAATTATAAAACCATCCTTGTCACCAAATGAACTGGAACAATTTGATCTATTTATTATATATCAGCCAGACACGTCTTTTGAAAAGGTATATTCTTATATAGAAAGTAAAGGGGCAAATATTTTTACCATCACCGGTCCCAAGACAGATTGGACTTTTCTAAATAAAGTGCAGAATAGTTTTCAAAAGAATAGTTATGATCAGAAAGAAGAAGTAACCCCTATTTTAAATGCGGGATTTACGCATTTTGATATCTCAGATCTTGTGGTGTCCGAATTCCCTCCCGTGGAGACAACTTTAGGCGAACTACTTATAACTGCAGCTTATGAAAATATATTGAGCCAACGAATTAAGGGAGTAGATTTGAATGAACCTCTTTTTACAGTACTTGAAACCAATTTACGTCGCGAGGCCATACTTTTGGGTGAAAATATTTGGAAATGGCGCGTACAGAGTTACAGGGAAGATCAGGAGTTTAAAAAATTTGATGACTTTATTTCTAAGGTTATTTTATTCCTGGCAAACAGCAAGCCACGAAGCAGGCTCACATTGGAGTACGAAAATATTTATCAGGGATTTAATAAAGCAACCATAAAGGCTACTTATTTTGACGAAACCTTTGTTTTTGATAATAATGCAACTCTAAATTTAATATTAAGTGGTATTGAGAATAACACTAGCAGGCAAATACCTATGTTGCTTAAGAATGGGTATTACGAAGCTGATATTAGTACCCTCCCTTCCGGGGATTATAGCTTTACGGCAAGTGTGAAGGATGAAAATCTTACCAAAACAGGAAAATTCACAATACTGGACTACGACTTAGAAAAACAATTGCTATCGAGTAATTATAAGAAATTAGATAGGTTGGCTAAAAGCACCAATGCGACACTTTATTTTCCTTCCCAGGTTTCTAAATTCATTGAGGACATAATTAAAGACAATAGGTTTGTGCCAATCCAAAAAAGCAAGCAAAATGTCGTATCTTTGATAGATTTTAAAATTCTCTTGGGAATCATTGTTGCAGCTTTGACTGCGGAGTGGTTTATAAGAAAATATAACGGACTAATTTAATTTTATATCTAATGGATAAATTACCAAAAATAGCACTGCCGGCAGTGTTTATAATTATTTTATTGATTATACTAATTTCTAAATCAGCAGTAACCATAGGTTCTGGTGAAGCGGGGGTTCTATATAGAACTTTTGGGAACGGTGTAGTGACGGATGAGCCACCTCTTAATGAAGGTTTTCATATTGTCGCTCCCTGGAATAAAGTTTTTGTTTACGAAGTAAGACAGCAGGAAGTTTTTGAAAAGATGAAAGTACTTTCCAGTAATGGTTTGGACATACTGCTCGATGCGTCTGCGTGGTTTCAGCCTGATTATCTTTCCTTAGGCAAATTACATCAGGAAAAAAGTGAACAATATAAAGAGCGTATTCTTCTTCCTGCTATCAGGTCTGCAGCGCGTAGCGTAGTCGGGAGATATACCCCTGAACAATTATACTCCAGCAAACGAGACGCCATTCAGGTGGAGATTTTTGAAGAAACCAAGGAAATCGTACAGGATCAGTATATACAATTGAATGAAATTCTTATCCGCGATGTTACTCTTCCTGCGACAATTAAAGAAGCCATTGAAAGAAAATTAAAACAGGAACAAGAATCATTGGAATATGAATTTCTTTTAATAACCGCGGCAAAGGAGGCAGAAAAAGTGCGTATTGAAGCTCAGGGCAAGGCTGATGCTAACAAGATACTTAGCGCATCTTTAACCGATAAAATACTTAAAGACAAGGGTATAGATGCCACTTTAAAAATGGCAGAATCTCCAAATGCTAAAGTCGTAGTAATAGGCTCGGGTGGAGACGGGTTACCTCTTATTTTAGGAAATAATTAATTAGAATAAGTTTTGTGAAATAAAAATAAATTCTAATTTTACAATCTAATGAGAAATAAAAATACACATCATCATTTGTACACTTGCACTCAGGCGAGGTAGAAATGTATTGTTGTATTCAAAAATATATCTAACCCGTTTGAGCAATCAAACGGGTTTTGCTTTTAAACCTTTTTGATTGCTTGAAAAAGAAATTTAACAAATGGAGAAATTAAAAATAGCCATACAAAAGTCGGGGAGGCTTAACGAAGATTCAATAAAAGTTCTAAAAGACTGTGGTATTTCTATTGATAATGGTAAAGACCAATTAAAAGCTTCTGCGCGTAACTTTCCAATGGAAGTATTTTACCTTAGAAATGGGGATATTCCGCAATATCTGAAAGACGGTGTCGTAGATATCGCTATCATTGGGGAGAATGTACTGAAAGAAAAAGGAGGCAATATCGCTGTGGCAGAAAATCTTGGCTTTTCAAAATGCAGGGTTTCTCTGGCCGTCCCAAAATCCAGTACTTATAGTAAGATCAATGATTTGGAAGGAAAACGGATTGCTACCTCATATCCAAATACTCTAAATGCATACCTCTCGGGCAAAGGGGTTCAGGCTGAGCTTCACATTATTAACGGTTCTGTGGAAATTGCGCCTAATATCGGATTAGCCGATGCTATTTGCGACATAGTATCCAGTGGTAGTACCTTATTCAAAAACAATCTTAAGGAGGTAGAAGTAATGCTTAGGAGTGAAGCTGTTTTAGCCGTATCACCAATGATCGCGGAGAAGCAGAGAGAAATTCTGGAAGATCTGAGGTTTAGAATAAAATCGGTATTGGTTGCCAGACAATCCAAATATATTTTGATGAATGCTCCCAATGACAAATTAGAAGATATTATTAAAATATTACCAGGAATGCGGAGTCCAACGGTTTTACCCCTGGCAGAAGAAGGCTGGAGCTCAGTTCATACGGTAATCAATAAAGATAAATTCTGGGAAGTCATTAATGAATTGAAACAGCTGGGTGCTGAGGGAATATTAGTATGCCCAATTGAGAAAATGGTGTTATGAAAAAAATATTCAATCCTAAAAAACAGGACTGGCCTTTTATCTTGCAGCGTCCAACTCAAACCGTTGAAGATATAGAACGCACTGTAATGCAGATTTTTAATGAAGTACAGGCAGGTGGCGATAAGGTTTTAAATAAATATACTAAGCGATTTGACGGAGTTGAATTGTCTGATTTATTGGCAAGCTCTGATGAGTTTAGTGAAGCGGAATCATTGGTGTCGGACCAGCTAAAAGTTGCGATAGAAACAGCAAAATCGAACATTGAAAAATTCCATAAGGCTCAGAAAACGCCAAAAATTGAAATAGAAACTACAGCAGGTGTAATTTGCTGGCAGGAAAAAAGGGCAATTCAAAAAGTCGGTCTCTATATCCCTGGTGGCACAGCTCCTTTGTTTTCCACTATTCTAATGCTGGCAATACCTGCCAATATTGCGGGATGTTCAGAGTTGATTTTATGTACACCTCCCGATATATCCGGGAAAATAAATCCTGCTATTCTCTACACCGCTAAACTTTGTGGCATTACAAAGCTCTTTAAAGTTGGTGGTATTCAGGCAATAGGGGCAATGACATTTGGAACAGAAAGTATACCCCAGGTTTATAAAATATTTGGACCCGGTAATCAATTTGTTACTGTAGCTAAACAAATTGCAACCAAGTTTGGTGTGGCTATAGATATGCCAGCGGGGCCAAGCGAGCTTTTAGTAGTCGCAGATGATTCTGCCAATGCAGGTTTTGTAGCCTCAGATCTTTTAAGTCAGGCAGAACATGGGACAGATAGTCAGGTAATACTGGTGTCTACATCCAAATCGCTTATGGACAAAGTAGAGGAGGAATTGCAAAAACAAATTATCGGGCTACCGAGAGCTGCCATCGCTAAAAAGGCAATTGAAAATAGTAAATTGATCTTTGTGGAAAATGATAAAATAGCCATCGAACTAATTAATGAATATGGGCCGGAACACTTTATTGTTTGTTGTGAAGACGAGGAATACTATATTAGAAACGTGGTGAATGCTGGCTCTGTTTTTCTGGGAAATTATACCCCGGAAAGCGCTGGTGATTATGCCTCAGGCACCAATCATACTTTGCCGACGAACGGATATGCAAAACAGTATAGTGGCGTAAATCTGGACAGTTTTATGAAGAGTATTTCGTTTCAGAGAATATCTGAAACTGGAATGAGGAATATTGGTAATACCATTGAAGTTATGGCAGAAGCAGAAGGACTTCAGGCTCATAAAAATGCAGTTTCTCTGCGACTTCAAAGTTTAAAAAACAAGCAATAGTAATTGCTTAAAGGATGTGGTTTATGAAATTTGACCTCTATAGATTAGTTCGGGAAAATGTCAGGGGATTAAAACCTTATTCATCTGCCAGGGATGAATATACCTCTGATGGCTCTGAAATGGTATTTATTGATGCCAATGAGAGCCCTTATTCTAATGGGATCAATCGTTATCCGGATCCGCAACAACGCCAGCTTAAAACTCTTTTGGCAAAAAGCTCTTCTTTAGCACCAGCTAATATTCTGCTTGGAAATGGAAGTGACGAGGTATTGGATTTGATTTTCCGGGCCTTTTGTGAACCACATAAAGATAATGTCATTACGATGCCACCTACTTACGGAATGTACAAAGTTCTGGCAGGTATTAATGCAATAGAGAACAGGGAAGTTCTTTTGACGGAAAGTTTTGAGCTTGATGTAGATAGAATTTTGGAGTCTGTAAATTCAAAAACCAAAGTTATCTTCCTGTGTTCACCTAATAACCCTACCGGGAATAGTTTTTCTGTTAAACATGTAGAATACCTGCTGAATAACTTTCAAGGTTTATTAGTTGTAGATGAAGCATACATAGATTTCGCAACCCAGGGCAGTTGGCTTAATAAACTTGGCCAGTTTCCTAATCTTATGGTCACCAGGACATTCTCCAAGGCCTATGGAATGGCCGGTTTACGCTTAGGTGTTTGTTATGCATCTGAAAATATAATAACGATCCTGAATCGTATAAAGCCACCGTATAATATAAATGAACTTACCCAGCGAAAGGCATTTCAAATGATTCAGAATACCGCTTTAGTAGAAGAACAGATTACTGAAATTTTAGCGGAAAGAGATCGGATGGTGGGACAGTTAGCCAAAATCTCATATGTAAAAGAAATATACCCTACAGATGCCAATTTTATATTGGTAAAAGTAGATGATGCAGATAAAAGGTACCAGGAAATATTAGAATTGGGGGTGGTGGTCCGCAACAGATCAACACAACCACTTTGCTATAATACCCTTAGGTTTACAATAGGTACCCCCGAAGAGAACGAAACATTGTTAAAAGTATTAAACTCCTTGTAATGGCACTACAACCGACAAAGAAGAAGGTCTTATTCATTGATCGCGACGGCACGCTTATCGTGGAACCGCCCGACGAACAAACAGACAGTTTAGAAAAAATAGTATTTTATCCGGGCGTACTTAGTTATCTAAGCAGAATAGCCACGGAATTGGATTTTGAATTGGTCATGGTGACTAATCAGGACGGTCTTGGGTCAGAGACGTTTCCTGAAAATACATTTTGGCCAGCACATAATTTTATTCTTAAATGTTTTGAGGGCCAGGGGGTAGTCTTTTCAGAAACCCACATAGATCGAACCTTCCCACATGAAAATGCGGAGACCCGAAAACCCGGTACAGGAATGTTGAAAAAGTATTTCGCTGAAGAATATGACCTGCAAAACTCTTTTGTTATTGGCGACCGGTTAACCGATATAGAACTGGCAAAAAACTTGGGGTCGAAAGGAATTTACATAAATACAAATACGTTTTTGGGAACAAATGAAATCACTGTTGAAGAAGAGGACTTAAAGGAAACAATCGTCCTGGAAACGGCAGATTGGAAGGCCATTTATGATTTTTTAAAACTGGAAAACAGAGTTGCTGAAATTTCAAGAAAAACTAAAGAAACTGATATTAGGATTAAACTTAATTTAGATGGAACCGGCATAAGCAATATTTCCACCGGAATTGTATTCTTTGATCATATGTTGGACCAACTTGCCCGGCATGGCCAGATGAACCTGGATATTAATGTAAAGGGTGATTTAGAAGTAGATGAACACCATACCATAGAAGATACAGGGATTGCCCTGGGTGAGGTATTCCATAAAGCATTAGGAAATAAGTTGGGAATGGAACGTTATGGTTTTTGCCTGCCAATGGATGATTGTCTTGCACAGGTAGCTCTTGATTTTGGAGGACGTAGCTGGTTAGTTTGGGAGGCTGAGTTTAAACGAGAAATGATTGGTAAGATGCCAACGGAAATGTTTTATCATTTCTTTAAATCTTTTTCTGATGGTGCAAAAGCCAATTTGAACATAAAAGCGGAAGGAACTAACGAACACCATAAGATTGAAGCTATTTTTAAGGCATTTGCAAAAGCAATTAAGATGGCGGTAAAACGCGATGTGGATAAAATGTTATTGCCAACAACAAAGGGAATGCTTTAGAAACTGATTCGGAATATCGAAATTAATAATCGCCAAAGTATTAAAGTACATGAAATTGGTTATAGTAAATTATGGAGCTGGTAATATCCAAAGTATAAAGTTTGCTTTCAAACGCCTTGGGGTTGAGGCTGTATTAAGTGATAAAGCGGAAGAGATAATGGCGGCCGACCGTGTGATATTTCCCGGTGTTGGGGAAGCAAGTAGTGCTATGAATAAATTAAAGGCAAGTGGTTTGGACAAGATAATTCCGGAATTAAAACAGCCGGTTTTAGGTATTTGTCTTGGGATGCAGTTAATGTGCAATACTTCTGAAGAAGGCAATACATCGGGTTTAGGTATTTTTGATACCGATGTTGTCAGATTTACTAACCGTGTTAAAGTTCCTCAAATTGGATGGAATCAAATAACAAATCTTAAATCCGCTTTATTTAAGGATGTAATTGAAAAAGATCATATTTACCTGGTGCACAGTTATTATGCCCCAATTTGCGAAGAAACTATAGCAGTCACAGAATATGAAATGGCATATAGTAGTGCTTTACAGAAAGATAACTTTTATGGGGTTCAGTTTCACCCTGAAAAAAGCAGTAAAGTTGGAGCTAGGATCTTAAAAAACTATCTGGCATTATAGTGGGAAATGAAAGAATTTAGAATCAGTACAGATATTCGTGAAATGGATGTTGATTTGGTCCATGAATATCTTTCAAAGCAATCATACTGGGCAAAAGGGCGAGGCAAAGAAGAAGTTATAAAATCTATGGAAAATTCCATTTGTTTTGCTGTATTTGACGGTAATGCGCAAATTGGTTTTGCACGACTTGTTACAGATTATGTAGTATTTGCATGGTTAATGGACGTATTTGTCATAGATGAATTCAAGAACAAAGGAGTAGGCAGATTTTTGATGAATTATATTATGAATTTACCCGAGATCAAAGAGGTAAATGGGTTTGGTTTAAGAACCATAGATGCCCATGGCTTTTATATGAAATATGGGTTTCACCAAATTTCTGAACCGGAAACATGGATGCAAAAAATTAGCTAAATGAGATTAATCCCGGCAATAGATATTATAGGAGGTAAATGCGTCAGGCTCTCACAGGGAGATTACAATACCAAAAAAGTTTATAGCGAAAGCCCTTTGGAAGTAGCGCTCAAATTTGAAGCACACGGCATTCAATATATTCACCTGGTTGATCTTGATGGTGCAAAAGCAAAACATATTGTAAATTATAGGGTTTTGGAAACCATTGCTGCTAACACAAATTTAAAAATTGATTTTGGAGGGGGGCTGAAGACCAATGAGGATTTGAAAATTGCCTTCGATTGTGGTGCCGGACAAATAACCGGAGGAAGCATCGCAGTAAATGACCGTGACACCTTTCTGGGATGGATTGAAACCTATGGAGCAGAAAGAATCATCCTGGGAGCAGATGTTAAAGACGAACGTATTGCAATTACAGGATGGCAGGAAGAATCAGATAAGAAATTGATACCATTTGTTAAAGATTACCAAAAGCAAGGAATCCGATATATCATTTGCACAGATATTAAAAAGGACGGGATGCTGGCTGGACCTGCAATAGAATTATACAAACGACTTCTTGAAGAAACGAGTGTAAATAAGACGGTGGTAAGTATGAGTGGTGTGGAAGATGTGAAAATTCCTGGAATAAATCTTATTGCCAGTGGCGGTATAGCGCATTTTGATGATTTACCGGCTTTGCAGGAAATTGGTTGCGAAGGTGCTATATTGGGTAAAGCCATTTATGAAAATAAGATTAGTTTAAAGCAATTAGAACAGTTTATATTATCAGCATGAATAATATAAAAGACAAATGGGTGTTAGAATTTTTGGAAAATTCTATTTACAGATTAGAAGAGAGTACCCGAATGATTATAATTAGTCTCGATTCTATTTCAGATTCAGATATCTGGAAAAAACCAAATGAATCATCCAATAGTATTGGTAACCTAATAGCGCATATTTGTGGTAATATGACACAATATATTATCGCATCTTTAGGAGAACAAGATGACTATAGAAATAGAGATGAAGAATTTTCAATGACCGGCGGATTTTCTAAAATAGAGCTTATACAAAAACTGGAAGATACTGTTAAAAAAGCCAGGCTTGTACTAAATAGTTGTGATAAAGGAGAACTAATCAAAAAAAGGTTAGTGCAGGGAACTAATCTTTCAGGCATAGGAGTTGTAATTCACGCAGTTGAACATTATTCGTATCATACAGGTCAGATTGCGTTTTGGACAAAGCTAATAACCAACAAGGATTTAGGGTTTTATGCCGGAAGGGATTTGAATACTAAAAACGAACTATAGAGGATGCTTACCAAAAGAATAATTCCTTGTTTGGATATAAAGGACGGCCGCACGGTAAAAGGTGTTAATTTCGTTGATTTAATAGACGCCGGAGACCCTGTTGAACTTGCAGAAGTATATGCAAATGAAGGTGCAGATGAATTGGTATTTCTTGATATATCTGCAACTGAGGAAAAACGAAAGACCCTTGCTAATTTGGTTAAACGCGTAGCGGAAAAAGTTAATATCCCTTTCACAGTTGGGGGTGGAATTTCCTCAGTGGAAGATGTTGATATTCTACTGCATAATGGGGCAGACAAGGTTTCTATAAATTCCTCTGCGGTTAAAAACCCCGATTTAATTAATGAGCTGGTTGCTAAATTTGGTTCTCAGTGTATAGTAGTTGCTATAGACGCAAAGCAGATAAATGGGGTATGGAAAGTACATCTCGTGGGGGGCAAATTACCTACAGATTTGGAATTGTTTAAATGGGCGAAGGAAGTTGAAGAAAGAGGAGCAGGAGAAATATTATTTACCTCGATGGACCATGACGGCACAAAAAACGGATTTGCCAACGAAACACTGGCAAGGCTTTCAACAGAGCGGAATATTCCCATAATTGCATCCGGTGGTGCAGGAAACATACAGCATTTTATAGATACTTTTAAAAATGGAAAAGCAGATGCCGCATTGGCAGCCAGTGTATTTCATTTTAAGGAAATGGAGATAAAAGATCTTAAAAAGGAATTACAGGAGAATGGTATTCCTGTTAGATTATAACTGAATTTTAATCAGCAGCAAAAGAATTATACTATGGAAGTAGCCTTTGACAAAAATAAAGATGGACTTGTACCGGCAATAATACAGGACCATACTACCAAAAATGTCCTAATGCTTGGTTATATGAATGAGGATGCCCTAAAAAAATCTATGGAAACCGGAAAAGTAACTTTCTATAGTAGAAGCAAAAATAGGATATGGCAAAAAGGTGAGGAAAGTGGTAATTATCTGAAATTGGTGGATGTTGAAGTTGATTGTGACAATGATACGTTATTAATTTCTGCAGACCCCGTAGGGCCTACATGCCACAAGGGAAGCGATACCTGTTGGAATAAAAAGAATGATCAAAATTTTGGTTTTCTAACACAACTTGAAG
The DNA here is from genome assembly GCF_049669105.1 of Eudoraea sp. Taxonomy (NCBI): domain Bacteria; kingdom Pseudomonadati; phylum Bacteroidota; class Flavobacteriia; order Flavobacteriales; family Flavobacteriaceae; genus Eudoraea; species Eudoraea sp. The sequence continues at coordinate 43,527 of NZ_JBATKE010000010.1, read as the reverse complement.
CTATAATAACGAATAGAAAGGAGCATGCAGATAATGAAAAGAGCTATGTAAGTTCCTTGTTTAAAAGTGGAATAAATAAAATTGCCCAGAAAGTTGGCGAAGAAGCGGTAGAAACTGTTATAGAAGCAATGGATGATAATGACCTGCTTTTTCTTGAAGAAAGTGCCGATTTACTCTTTCATTACCTTATTTTGTTGCGGGCTAAAGGTTTTCAACTTAATGATGTAGTGGACACACTTAAAGGCAGGCATTCAACAAAATAGCCCAAAACCTTTAAGTTTTCTTAAATATAATACTGCATTTTATGAAATGTAGTATTTTTAGCTAATGGCTATGAAAACAGGAAAAGGCTTTCGTTTTTTAAATTACGAGGCACCACAGCTTACCCCTTTTGAAAAACTTTTTGAGATTTTTCAGGAACTTATCACACATACTTCAGGTGATGTGGACGAGGCCCTGGATTGGTTAAGAGAATTGGATAAGGAGTATGAGCTTACAGATGAAAATTATACCATAGATGATTTTATCGAGGATCTGAAGGCAAAGGGATTTTTAAGGGAAGAATTGGAAGAGGGTAGTGGTGATGGAGAAGGTGAACCGGGAGAAGCAACTCTGGCTATTACTGCTAAAATGGAGCGCATTATTCGTCAGCGTGCTTTAGATCAGATTTTTGGTAAACTTAAAAGGAGTGGAGCCGGGAATCATAAGACAGGAAAATCAGGTCCCGGAGATGAGCACACCGGTGATTTTAGGGAATATCGTTATGGAGATTCTTTAGAACATATCTCTATGACGGAAAGTTTGAAAAATGCCCAGATTAATCATGGTATGGATAGTTTCGCTCTCACCGAAGATGATCTAGTAGTTGAAGACACCCATTTTAAAGCTCAAATGAGTACTGTGTTGATGATAGACATTAGTCATTCTATGATCTTATATGGCGAAGACCGCATAACACCTGCGAAAAAAGTTGCCATGGCCCTGGCTGAGCTTATTACTACAAGGTATCCTAAAGATACTTTAGATATTTTGGTTTTTGGAAATGACGCCTGGCCTATTCCCATTAAAGACCTTCCATACTTAAAAGTAGGACCCTACCATACTAATACTGTTGCGGGTTTACAACTTGCTATGGATATGTTGAGGAGAAAAAGAAATACCAATAAACAAATCTTTATGATCACGGATGGTAAACCCAGTTGTTTGCGAATGCCGGATGGTACATATTATAAAAATAGTGTTGGCCTCGACGATTTTATTGTTGAAAAATGTTACAATACAGCAAGGCAGGCAAGAAAATTACATATTCCCATTACTACTTTCATGATCGCACAAGATCCCTATTTGAGGCAATTCATAAGGCATTTTACCGAAGCTAATAATGGTAAAGCATTTTTTACAGGCCTGGAAGGTTTAGGAGAAATGATTTTTGAAGATTACGAACAAAATAGAAAAAAAAGATTAAAGTAAAGCATTATGTTAACGCTATAAAATATTGTTAGATAAAGATTTAGGTAATTATGAAAATAGATTTTAAAAAAATATCCACCTTAGGAGAGCTCAAGGCTGCAGGTTATCAGAGCAGGAGTATAAAGGATGAGCTAAGATGGAATCTACGTGATAAAATAAGCAAGGGGGAAGAGACTTTTCATGGTATTTGGGGGTATGAAGAATCGGTAATTCCCGAGTTAGAGCGTGCCATATTATCGCGCCATAATATTAATTTATTAGGGCTTAGAGGTCAGGCTAAAACACGTTTGGCAAGGTTGATGGTGAACTTACTGGATGAATGGATACCATTTGTTGAAGGCTCAGAGATTAATGATGATCCTCTTAAGCCTTTATCAAGGTTCAGTAGGGAACTTATCAAGGAAAAGGGAGATAAAACGCCTGTTTCATGGTTACACAGAGATGATCGGTTTTATGAAAAACTGGCCACACCAGACGTTACTGTTGCAGATTTAATTGGCGATGTAGATCCGATTAAGGCCGCAAATATGAAACTCTCTTATGCAGATGACAGGGTTATTCATTTTGGAATGATTCCACGTTCAAACCGCTGCATTTTTGTTATCAATGAGCTACCTGATCTCCAGTCAAGGATTCAGGTGTCCTTATTTAATATTTTGCAGGAAGGGGATATTCAGATAAGGGGCTTTAAATTGAGATTACCCCTGGATATTCAGTTTGTTTTTACTGCTAATCCTGAAGATTACACTAACAGGGGTAGTATAGTTACCCCTTTAAAGGACAGGATAGGGTCTCAAATTCTTACGCATTACCCGGAAGAAATTAAAATTGCCAGAAGAATTACCGAACAAGAGGCTCAATTAGATGAGAGGCAGGCAAAATCTATTTATGTGCCAGACTTGGCGAAAGACTTACTTGAGCAGATTAGTTTTGAGGCACGCCAAAGTGAATATGTCGATTCAAAAAGTGGAGTTAGTGCCCGAACAAGTATTACGGCCTTCGAAAACCTGTTAAGCACCGCAGAGCGAAGGGCCTTGATTTCCGGTGAAGATAAGACCCAGGTAAGGCTTAGTGATTTTATGGGAGTCATTCCGGCTATTACTGGCAAAATAGAACTGGTATATGAAGGTGAGCAAGAAGGTGCAGATACAGTTGCGCTTATACTATTTGAAGATGCCATTAAAACGTTATTCTCCGATTATTTTCCAAAGATTGAGAAATTGGAACATAAAGATGCCGAAAGCCCATATGATAACTTAATCAATTGGTTTTTTGAAAGCGAGGGATTGGATCTAATGGACAATTTAACCGATAATGAATATGAAGCTACACTCAATAGTATTCCTGAGCTAAATACACTTATTGAAAGGCATCAGCCAGATATTCCCAAAGAGGATACATTTTTTCTTAAGGAATTTCTATTGTGGGGACTTGTGGCGAATAAAAAGTTAAGTAAGCGTAGATTTCAAAAAGGGTATCAATTTAAAGACCTTTATGGGAGTTTTATAAGTAAATTATAAGCGAACTTTAAATAACAAAAGCCCTTTATTAAAAGGGCTTTTATCTTCATAGCAATTCTTAACCCTTTCCGTATATTCTAAGGTTAAAATAAATGAGCTACCTGCTTTAGAGCGTCTCAATAAGGTATTATAGCGATATCATGCAGATGCATTATTATCATAGTAGCCGAAACAATCACATTTTCCTTACATAACTTCAATCAAAATTTTAGAATTTTGTGATCACGTGGAAATCACGATCACTTTTATTTGTTATGTAATCACGAGAATTACATAGTATTAAGGTTTCATTGTTTTAAATGAAAAGACCTTAGAAATTCATCTAAGGTCTTTTGCGTTGCCATAACATAATAGAAAATTGTTATTGCCAAGAATCAATATTCTCATTAATGTTATCAAAGTTATATGGGCCCACCATTAATATTCGATGTTTAAACGTCAATATGGTTAGGAAAAGTAAAAAGAACTGCAAAAAGAAGATAATTGTGCCAACAGGGATAAATGTATTTGGCATTATATGATCCTGGTATTCGGTATAACTAAGCAATATATATAACGTATCCATAATTTTAAACATGTAAATAAGAAAAATTCCATACATGGCATATTCCAAATTGCGCATTTGTGGGTCTGTATATTCCTGCTCTTTTATTTTAAACCAAAGGACATATAGAAAGATAAAATGAACAACGGTAAACAATGGAAATATATAGTTATCAAATTTGAAAAAATAAAACTTATTGGTATACAAACCATAAAAGTTTAGAACTATAAGAATTGCGATAACTGCAACGGATAGTATCATGCATTTTCTCCAGGAAAAAAATCTTAAAATTGTATTCATATAAGTAGGTTGCAAGGCTTTGGGGAACCTTGTTGCCATTTTTAACGCAAGCCTATATTCTTTATTTGAAAAAATTCGATGAAGCGCAAACAATGTTGAGTAACCTCAAAAAGTTGTTGCGAAAACCATGTAGGTTTCCATTTTCCAAACACTTCATTTGATTAGGCTGAGGATCTCCCAAAGTATATATCCCTGAAAATCTAAACTTTGCTGGATCTGTCATAAGACCCGAATAATAAACAAGAAGAGAATCAATCAATAAAAGACGCATATTTAAATATGCGTCTTTTTTAGTTGGAATAGTGTCTATCTAAGAAATCCAATTACGTTTCTCCGCAATGCGAGCGAATTGTACCAGGACAATACCTATAATAATTACAATTACCGGAGTAACTACTCCTTGTACAGGGCCATAAATTTCTGAGGCATTAGTCATGAAAAATGAATGTGCCATTTGTACCAGTATACCAATAAGGGATAACATCAGTACAGGTTTTGCCAATTTTCTTCTTAGCAAAAGGACAATACACCCCAGAAGGCCTCCCCATACAGCTATAGCGAATGCAGCTGTAACCCATGCCGGAGTACTTTCCATTAGTGCTAATTGATCTGAGGTGTATCCGGCTTTCATTTCATCGGTCATATAAGCCTGACCAAGATAAGCCATAACCCCCATAAGGTTCCATAATAATGCGACAATGCTCACGATCCAAAACCAGACAGGTGGTTTTGTGTTTGATTTTTCACTCATTTTGTTTCAGTTTAGTTTGTTTATAGTATACAAAATACAAAAAATTGTAAATCCGACTTTATATATTCTGTATAGTTCAGACTTAGGTCGGATGCTATATGGTAAAACTGCAGTGTAACAGCATTGCAGTAATAAATCCAAAGTTTACGAAATTCCTGTCGTTAAACAGTACAATTATTTATCTTAACACTTATGAAAAGACGTCATTATTATTTAATAAGAGTTCAATTTTTAGGTTTTAGATATAGTGGATGGCAAAAACAGCCAGGGCAAAGAACTATCGAAGGAATGCTTCTTAAAACACTTAAATATATTCTGCCCCAGCAGAAACTTAAAATCTTAGGTGCAGGGAGGACAGATGCAAAAGTTTCCGCGCTCGATGCAGCATTCGAACTGATTATAGAAGAAACACCTATTTCAGATATATCAGATTTTGTAAAATTATTTAATAAAAACTTACCATCTGATATTAAAGTGATTAAAGTAGATGAAGTTGATAAAAACTTTAATATAATTAAGGATAGTAAATTCAAAGAATATTGTTATTATTTTTCCTATGGTGAGAAAAACCATCCTTTTTGTGCTCCATTTATGGCAAACATTTTAGAGGATCTCGATATAGACATTATGACAAAAGCTGCAGCACTTTATAAAGGGACCCACAATTTTAAGACTTATACAGCAAAACCAGGCGAGAATAAACAAGTAACACGAACACTTTCTTATTGTGAAATTATAAAGAATACGGAAATTTATGCCAGTTTTTTTCCAAAGAACAGTTATGTGCTGAGAATTTGCGGTAAAGGATTTATGCGTTATCAGGTTCGGATGATTATGGGTGCGTTAATCCAATTAGGTAGAGGTCTTCTTAGCCTTGATGAAATTGAAAGATCCTTAATGGAGGAAACAGATATAAAGATTTCATATATCGCTCCCGGTTCTGGGCTGGTATTGCACAAGCTTGAATTTGTATAAATCCAGTAAATAGAATTTTTTGTACATTGAAACAAATGTTATTCTATGCCAAATTGGGGTTATATTGTTGTTTTGTTGATTCTGGCCTATATCGTAATTAGCGCGCTCGTTTATTTACTTCAGGATTACCTTATGTTCAAACCCGAAAAACTTCCAAAAGATTTTCTGTTTCAATATGAGCACCAGGAAATAGAAGAATATAATGTTGAAACAAGGGATGGGGCAATAATAAATGGACTTAGATTTAAAGCGCAGCAGCCTAAAGGGATTGTATTCTATCTAAAAGGAAATTCCAAAAGCATAAAAGGATGGGGGAAGTTTGCGGTAGATTTTACAAGGCATGGCTATGATGTTTTAATGGTAGATTACAGGGGTTTTGGTAAAAGCACAGGCAGACGCACGCAGAAAGCTATTAAGCGAGATATGCAGGTAATCTACAATAAAATAAAGGAGAACGTAGACGAAAAGTATATCATACTTTATGGTCGCTCTCTGGGCTCTGGTTTTGCCGCCAAGCTAGCATCTATGAACAATCCGAGAATGCTGATACTGGATGCTCCCTACTACAGTTTAAGTAAGGTGGCCAAAAAATACATTCCTTTTATGCCTCTTTCGATATTGCTTAAATTTCCAATGCCTACCTATAAATGGCTGCAATACGTAAATTGCCCTATACATATAATACATGGCACAGATGATAAGTTGATTCCTTACAAGACCAGTGTTAAGCTATCCAAAATAAAACCAACTACAACAACCTTGTATACGGTGATTGGAGGAGGACATAAGAATTTGAATACATTCGAATCTTACCACAAAATGTTGAGTGAAATCATCACAAAAAGACCAACAAAGGTTGATCTTAAAGGTTCCAGTATTCATGTAAAACATAATTTAAAAGTTTAAATGGTTAAACTAAAAAAAGCTGTTCTATTCTTATTAGCGGCTTATCTACTTATATCTACTATGCTCTATTTTCTTCAGGAAAAACTTATCTTTTTACCTTCCAAATTGCCCTCAGATTATACTTATTCCTTCACTCAGCCGTTTGAGGAGATTTTTTTAACAGCTGATGATGGTGCCGTTTTAAATGGTATTCATTTTAAACAGGAGCAGCCTGAAGGAGTTATTGTCTATTACCATTGTAATGCTGGCGATCTTACACGCTGGGGAAATATTGCACTATTCTTTGTTGAAAAGAACTATGATGTAATCATTATGGACTACAGAACCTACGGGAAAAGCACCGGTAAGCTTAGTGAAGAAGCACTTTTTAGTGACGGACAGCTTTTTTATGAGTACGCATTAAAAAATTATGATGAGTCGGGAATTACATTGTACGGTCGTTCACTGGGCACTGGGATTGCAACTTGGGTTGCTTCTCAAAACAAACCGTTTCGCCTAATCCTGGAAACACCTTATTACAGTCTTTTGGATTTGGGAAAAAACCGTTTTCCGTATTTACCGGTTCAATGGTTTTTAAGATATCCGTTAAAATCTTATGAATACATTTCAGAAATAAGCTGTCCAATAGCATTTTTTCATGGCACAGAAGATAGAGTAGTGCCCTATAAATCTGGTTTGCGCCTTTTTAATTCAGTCTCTGAAGATAAAAATTCCTTTTTCACAATAAAGGGCGGGCATCATAATAATTTAAATGAATTCGAGGTTTATCGTGATGGAATTCAGAAAATTCTATCCTCTTATCAGTCAAATAAATCTGAAGATAAATAGCGGTCACCCCGGTCGCAAATAATGGAAACAATCAGGCCGCTTTTAAGGCTCGCAGCAAGGTTTAAAGCAGCTACCGTTGCTCCGCCACTGCTCATTCCTGCGAAAATACCTTCTTCCTTGGCTAAGCGTTTAGCCATAATTCTTGCTTCATCTTCACTAACTTCCATAATTTGATCAACTTTTGAAGGGTCGAAGATCTTTGGAAGGTATTCTTTGGGCCATTTTCTGATTCCCGGAATTTTGGATTCATCCTTTGGTTGCACACCTACAATGGTAACATTTTTGTTTTGTTCTTTCAAATAGGTAGACGTCCCCATAATAGTTCCGGTTGTTCCCATTGAGGAAACAAAATGGGTGACTTTCCCTGCTGTATCCCTCCATATTTCCGGGCCGGTGGTGGCGTAATGAGCTTTCCAGTTGTCGTCGTTTGCAAACTGGTTAAGCATTTGATAACCATCGTCTATTACCTTGGCTTCAGCGTAATCCCGGGCACCTTCTATCCCCAATTCGGCATTGGTTAAAGTAACCTTTGCGCCATATGCACGCATGGTTTGTACTCGTTCCTTTGTTGAATTTTCGGGCATAACCAATTCAATATTTAGCTTATATAAACCGGCAATCATTGCCAGGGCAATTCCTGTATTCCCACTGGTTGCCTCAATTAATTTGCTGTTGCCATTAATCTCTCCCCGCTCTATCCCGCTTTTGATCATATTATACGCGGCTCTGTCCTTAACACTACCTCCGGGATTATGCCCTTCCATTTTAAACAGAAGCGTAACGCCGGGGTTTGCATTTAAAGATCTTGAAGCCACAAGAGGTGTGTTCCCTATTAGATCTATAATACTATGAGACATCTGGCAAGGTTTTTATTTTTATTTCGGCACTATGAAATACTGTAGAATTAGGAGCCACAGATGAAGTGACCCAAGCATTACCCCCAATTATTGAATTTTCACCAATTATAGTGTTACCGCCCAGAATTGTAGCGTTTGCATATATCGTAACATTATCCTCTATAGTGGGATGGCGTTTAGTTCTCTGCAAATTTTTAGCCACATATAACGCCCCCAATGTCACACCCTGGTAGATCTTTACATTGTTTTTAATTATTGCCGTTTCTCCAATAACAACCCCGGTTGCATGATCAATAAAAAAGGATTCTCCTATTTGAGCACCTGGATTTATGTCTACTCCGGTTTGCCTGTGCGCATATTCTGTCATTAATCTTGGAACAAGAGGGAAACCCTTGTTATATAATTCATGTGCCAGGCGATAGATAGCAATCGCATAAAAGCCGGGATAAGCCATATAAACTTCTTCAATAGACAAGGAAGCGGGGTCACAGCTGGCTATTGCCTCTGCGTCTAAATTCAGTTTTTCAAGGACCATAGGCAGTCTTTCCAAATAATTACCCCATATTTTGGTACAGGGTTTTTCAATATCCCAACAAGCCAGATTTATCAACTCATCAAATTTAATTTCCAGAGATTCAATATTTGTCTCAACAGGAGTTTCAATATCAAATAATGTAAGGAATAGAAGGTCTGTAAAATCTTCCACCTTTCGTTTAAGCCGAAACCTGAGATTAGGCTGCTTTTTATTTTCTATAATTTTCTTTACGATTATTGACTTGTCCATTGTATATAGTTGAGTATCAAAATTAACCAATATTCAAAAAGCATCTAGCCCAAAATGGTTAACTTTAGCATAAATTTTATACCGCTTAGTCGAATGGCAGATACAGTAATTACTAAAGACACGCTTCGTTTTTTGAACGAACTAAAAATAAACAATAATCGTGAATGGTTTGAGCAGAATAAGTCTGAATTCAAATCTTTGGAAACTGGAGTAAAAGGATTTTACAACAGTCTGATGGATAAGATGAAAGAGCATGATGAAATTGAAAAACTAAAAATGTTTCGAATTTACAGAGATGTAAGATTTTCAAAAGATAAAACGCCGTATAAATCGCATTTTGCGGGTTCCTTTTCAAGGGCAGGGGCAAAACTTAGAGGAGGATATTATTTACAGATCCGACCTGGAGGATCATTTATGGCTGCCGGTTTTTGGGAACCAAATAAGGAAGATCTTTTACGTATTCGTAAGGAACTGGAGCTTGATGCAACAGCTTTAAGAGAATTAATTAATAAGCCTTCCTTTAAGAATACTTGGGGAGAACTGGTTGGTGACGAAGTTAAAACAGCTCCTAAAGGATTTAGTAAGGACGATCCTAATATTGATCTGATCAGGAAAAAAGCGTTTATTTTTGTGCGAAATTTTACAGATAAAGAAGTTTTGAATAAGGATTTTATGGTAGAAGTAAATAAATCCTTTAAAGAAATCAGACCCTATTTTAATCTAATGAGTGAAATCCTGACAACTAATCTCAATGGAGAATCCCTCCTAAACTAATACTGTAATTTCGAAAGCTTGTACCTGGTCTTTTAGGCGTTCAACTACGATATTCATCATCCGTTTGTTCAGCGTAGAAGAATTTTGAATATAGGTCATATATTCTTCAACGGTAAACTGTCCTATTACCATACCCTTCAGTGAGTTTCGGAATTTGATATCCTTTTGTATGGCATTTTCTATATAATCCAATCGTTTTTCAATGTTCAATTGATAAAACGCATTCTTATGTTTAATAATGTAGTTCTTAAACGCTTCGATTAATAGTGGATTCTGAAATTTGATTATGGGACGTAGCGTACTGTTCTGGAATTGCTCGTCTTTACTCATGTAAGGGGTTATTTTGGCATTGGGAATTTCCGGCCTTAGGCTAAGGAGGTCAGCAGATCTTTGGTTCATCTGTAGGAGTTTCTATAAAATTAGAAAATACGCCACCTATGCTAAGCCTGGATAGTAATTAGTTGTTAACTGGTTTATGAACAGGTGGAATTTTAATGCAAATAATACGATAGCCCATTTAAGTAAGTTCGTTTTCTAAAGTATTCTGAATTATATGTAAATTCAACACCGTTTAAAAGTAATACGAAGCTGTATGAAATTTGGTAAGGTAGAATGTCCGGATCTTATAGATTTATCCCTTCCTGAGGACCATCCTTACTTGGCTGATGTATTAGATTCTGGTGCCAGCAAAGCCCCGCTAAAAATATTTGTAGGATGCGCTAAGTGGAACAGACAAGAATTAAAAAATTTTTATCCCCGTGGGACAAAGGAAGAATTACCATATTACAGCAGTCAATTTAATTGTATAGAACTCAATGCCACCTTTTACCGCATCTTTCCCATTAAACAATATAATGACTGGCATCATATGGTCCCGGATACATTTAAGTTTTTTCCCAAGGTGGTTCAAAATGTGAGTCATCTGAGACGCTTAAACGACATGGCATATCCTGCACTTGAAAACTTCCTTTTGGCCACAGCAGGATTCGAAGATAAATTGGGAACCATTTTTTTGCAAATGCATCCAAACTTCGGCCCAAAAAACTGGGATAGGGTAGTTCGATTGGCAGATTACTGGCCAAAAGAGTTTCCTCTTGCCTTGGAATTCAGGCATACTGATTGGTTTAATGATGAGTATGTAGCCAATGAGCTTTACAATTTACTTGAAGAAAAGAATATTGCTAATATTCTGGTAGACACGGCAGGACGAAGAGATATTATGCATATGCGACTTACCAATAACGAGGCCTTTGTTCGTTTTGTTGGGGCTAATCATAAAAGTGATTATGACCGTCTTGAGGAATGGGTAGAACGCTTATGGCATTGGCATACTTTGGGGCTTACTAACATCCATTTTTTTATTCATCAGAATATGGAATTGGAATCTCCTTTGCTGGCCGCTTTTTTTATTAAGAAAATAAATGAAAAATTCAGGATAAACCTTAATGTACCAAAAACCTTAGCTGGCAATAACAATTAATCAATAGCTTGCACCTACTTCTACAAAGGTATTTTTATGATGATACTTTGGGTGTTCCGGAGCAGCCATACAGCAGGTGGAACCTAGATAAAACAGAGCCAATTCATCAAGTTTTTCAACAAAACCGTCCAAAGTTATAGATTTAGGAAGTTTTATGCTGCCAACCCCGGGGCCTCCAACAACAGATAAGTACCAGATTCTCCCTTTATTATCAGTAATATCAATATTATAGCGTTCATTCCTGAATGCGGGTAAAGATGGATTTTGTTTATATATCCATGGGCGTAATACTATGAGGTCTCCCGGTATATGCTGTATTCTGGTAATAGTGCCGCTTACGGGAGCATGTATCCGATGGTAATTTTTGTTATGCAAAAAAACGTTTGTAAAACTATAAGCAGGTGGAATGTCTCCCTCGGATACTCCAAAAATTGTCTCAATAGTGCGTATATCACTTTTAACTCTTGAGGTTCGAAATTCATGGACTTTTCCTTCATCACAAAGCAAACCCTCGCAGGGCCAAACCCAGGGGCTATTACTTACGGGAAGCATCTTGAACCTTCTAATAAAAAAATCCTGAAAACTTCCAAAATCTTCTTTCCCCTCCGGAGGGAGAAATTTGTCCTTGTAATTGGGGTCCCTATAATAATATCTTATATAAGGAGCAATGATATATTTAGTAAAAGGTTTGTCATAAACCTTAGAATAGAAAGCGGAAATACCTCGCTGCAAATTGCCAGGTAAACCTCCCCAAAATGTAACGGACAAGAACTTATATAAGTCAGCTCGCCACTGAGGTATTTTGAAAATCGTAAAATACGGATCGGAATTGTGATATCCTATTCCTGCAGGCTCCATGATGATTTAGCTATAATTTTCAAATACAGAACAACTCTTTTTCATCTTATTACAGTCTGATTGTTTCTTAAGTTTAATATGGGCTTCATGAATTCCTGCCTGCATAGCAGAATCAGTTGTAGGCACATTTACATAATTTGAGAAAAAAGCAAGAAGAAGGGCAACGAAGTATTTGCTGACTGTTTGCATGATGAAAATTGTTTAGGTTTATTAAATCTATTCAATTTCATCTCTCATTAAAAGGAATTAAGAAAAGTTTATTGTTAGCTTAACATTATTTATAATTCTTCCCTAATTATTTGTTAACACTTTTAACTTTATCAGGGAAAAATAGAATGTGCAATCCATTTTAGGTCTAAACGGAAAATTAAGTTTAAGCTATTCACAAATTCTTTACATTGCTATTACTTTTTCAGAGAGCGGGCATATTCCTGAACCTCATCCAGTACTCTCAGCAAATTGCCTCCCCATAATTTTTCAATTTCCGATTCAGAATATCCCCTTTTTACCAATTCTAAGGTTACATTAAACGTTTCGGAAGCATCGGACCATCCTTTAATGCCGCCTCCACCATCGAAGTCAGAGCTTATTCCTACGTGGTTTATCCCTATAAGATTAACCATATAGTCTATATGGTCTGCAAAGTCTGACACATCCACTTCGGGCGGTACATCGTTTCTGTCGGCAACAAGTCCTCTTGCTAATTCGATAACTCTATTGGAATTTTCAAGATAATCATCCTGTTCTTTTTCGGTGAGCTGTCCTAATTGGGATTTTTCAATCCATTTTATTCCAAGGGAATCTGCAATATGCTTGTATATCCCTTTCATGTAATTTTCCCTCTTATCATATTTGGCTGTATTCAAATAGGCATCCAGGGCCACTGTTTGAACCACACCACCATTTTCTTTGAGTAGCTTCAATTGCTCATCATCTAAATTTCTGCTGTGATCACAAAGCGCGCGTGCAGACGAATGGGAGGCTATTATTGGTGCTTTAGATAGGGATACGATTTGAACCATAGATTCCTTTGAAATATGTGAAATATCAATCATTATACCTAATCTATTTAATTGATATACAGCTTTTTCACCAAGATCACTTAAACCATTATGTAACCAGATATTGTCTTTTTCTCCTGTGTTTGAATCACAAAACTGACTATGGCCATTATGTGCAAGAGAGACATATCTTGCGCCTAATTCATGATACATCTCAAATTTGGATAAATCCTCACCAATCGGATAAGCATTTTCCACACCAATCATAGCAACTTGTTTGCCGGATTTATGAATATTAATTACTTCTTCAGATGTTCTGGCAAGTTTAATTTTATCCGATGCCAGAGTATCACATAAACGATGAATGGCATTAAATTTGGACAGGGCATTTGCTTCTGCTTTAGCATAACCTTCAGGGTTTAAGGAATCCTGACCAGTATAGACAACAAACCATGCCACATTTAATCCTCCCGCCTGCATTTTCGGTAAATTAACCTGGGTCTTCAGATCCTGAGTGTAATTTATACTGTCTGTAAAATTCTTCACGTTAATATCATCATGTGTATCAATCGTAATTACATTTTCATGGATTTTTCTGGCAGTAGCCTCAAGGTCTGTATTTTGTGATGTCTTGGATTCATTGCACCCACTGAACGATAAAAGACAGAAAAAGCCGATAATATGTCGCATATGATATGTTTTAGACCTACAAATAAAGCATTTTGACAACATAATACGAACCCTAGGTAACATTTAATTGCATGAGGGTATGGAAATGAGGATTTTTAAACATGTTAAAGCCTATAAAATTGGAGTTTGAGAAGTCCCTGGGAAGAATCATCCTTTTGCATTTCCAATCTTATAACTAACCTAAAATTACCCCTTGAAACCAAAAAACCTACTTTCTCAATTGTCGGAACTGGAGACGACTCTTAATAATTTTTCATTTGAAGAATTATCTGCAGACGAAGCCACGCGTCTTAAAAAATCATTCGAAGCCTTTAAAACCCATCTTGAAAAACGGATTTGGGGAGAAGATATTCCACTTGATCAGGATTCCAAAACAGATTCAATAAAAGAACAGGAGCAGCTACAAAATGCTCAGGAAATGTTGATCGCCACAGTCAGTCATGAGATACGAACGCCACTAAGCGGAATAATTGGCTTTGCAGACCTTTTAAAAGAGGGAGAATTAACTGCAGACCAACAATATCAGGTAAACGCCATTCAATCAGCTTCCAATTCCCTAATGGATATTATCAACGAACTTTTGGAATACTCCAAACTTTCGGCTGGATTGGAAAATTTTGAAATGCTGGATTTTAATTTTTTCAGCATTATACAGGATGTTGTTTATCTCTGTAATACGCTTATGTTGGGTAAAGATGTTAAACTCGAAGTAGACGTTGACAAGAATATTCCCGGGAACCTTATTGGTGATCCTTCCAAACTTTCACAAATATTATTAAACCTTCTTGGTAATTCTATAAAGTTTGTAGAAGAGGGCGAGATAATGCTAAAAATTAGACTACACAGGCAGGATCAGGAAAAGGTAGCATTAGACTTTGTTGTTACTGATACCGGAATCGGAATCTCCAAGGATGATTTAGAACATATTTTCGGCTCATTTAAACAAGCTAATCAACAGACATTTTCTAAATATGGAGGCGCCGGGCTTGGATTAAACATTGTAAAACAGATTGTTGACAAACTAGACGGGGAAATTAAAGTTGAAAGTACGCTTGGTGTTGGTACTACATTTAAATTTACGCTGCCCTATACAAAAGGTTTATCTGCTGCGATATCTAAATCTAAACCAACTGAAATCTCTTCGGAAGAGGTTAAAGGAATGAAGATCCTGGTATTTGAAGACAATGCGTTAAATCAGCGACTTATAGAACGTCGATTAAATTCGTGGGGCTGTAAAACCTATATTACAGAAAACCCTATCTACGGGTTGAATCTCCTTCAAACTACTGCAATTGACATTGTACTTATGGATCTCCGAATGCCTATAATGAGCGGGTTTGAAGTAACACAAAAAATTCGAAATAACACTAAAAAAGAAGTGGCAGAGATTCCCATAATAGCCCTCACAGCAGACTTTACCATTGACGATAAAAACGAATGTGAGGAAAATGGAATAAATGATTTCATCCTTAAGCCGTTTAGCCCGGAAGAATTACTTTCAAAACTAATTAAAAACAGGAATGAACCCCAAACTAATTATAATTTTAGTGCGTCATCTGACGATAATCAGGTTGATCAGACGCTCTCTGAATCGGGCTTTAACCTAAACGCTGTCTTAGAAGACTGCATGGGCGAGTTTGAACTGTTAGAGGAGTTGATAGGTCTTTATAAAAGAAATGCCCTTGAATTTATAGGTGATGTTAAAATGAAACTGCAAGATGGCGATATAGAAGGGGTTGCATTCGCAGCACACAAGATTAAATGCGGTTTAAAAATGATGCAGACAATGGAGCTATTTTCCATCGTTGAACAATTAAATACAACTGCAAAGACTACTAAGGATATTAATCATATGCAATTTCTGCTAAACAGATTTGTGCAGGAATATCCGAAAGCAGAAAAGATGATTGATGAAGAATTAGGACGATTAAATAAAAACAGAAACGAGTAGGATGGTAAAGAAGAATCTATTATTAGCGGAGGACGATGAGTTGTTAGCATCTTTATTGGATTATAGACTTCAAAAAGGAGGCTATAATGTCCATTTAGCAAACGATGGCAGGGATGTAAAAGAATACCTTAAGACGGCAACCCCCGATATTATTGTAAGTGATATAATGATGCCCTATTTCTCAGGCATTGAACTTATAGATTACGTAAGAAACCAATTGAATTTAAAGATTCCAATAATCATTATTTCGTCTGCAGGAAATGAAGAAAATGTTCTTAGTGCTTTTGAATTAGGAGCCAATGACTTTATATCTAAACCGGTGAGTCCTTCGGAACTTTTGGTTAGGGTGGGAAGAGAGTTAAATAAAAAATAATTTTTGAAAATAATCTCACAAACATATCCCAGCGTTATGCTGATAGGTGCACCAAAGATCCATACGGATCTTTTGTGGGATTTAACAATATTGTTTTCCGGACTCGGGATATTATTCTTTGTATTTGTTTTTATATCCCGAAACAGAATATCTGCTAAAGCATTGAAAGTATCCCGTCAGAAAAAGATTCTGACGCCTATCATCAGCAATTTCCTCTTCTACGAGACAGATGCCACCAAGGAGGAAAATTATGAATACATAAAATTAAAAATTGAAATTCGCGATCTATTGAAAACACCCTTTAACCGATTCGTGTTAACAGAGATTTTATTAGATCTAAAAAAAGACCTTTCAGGTGATTCTCGTAATCGAATCTTTAAATTATACCAGGACCTGGAGCTACATTTAGATGCTTTTAAAAAATTAAGGAGCTGGCGCTGGGAGCTGGTTTCCAAGGGAATACTTGAATTAACCCAAATGAGAGTATTAGCGGCTTATGGATTTATAAAAAAATTTATTAATGATAAAAGAGGCGTAGTACGTAAACAAGCGCAAATAGCAACGGTTACTCTAAAACATGAAGGCATTTCGTATTTTTTAGATTCCACGAGATATGGAATCTCTGAGTGGCAACAATTAAAACTGCTTGATGTACTCAGGAATTTTGAGGACTTTACACCTCCGCGATTTAAAGCATGGCTTACCTCCAAAAACAGGGATGTGGTATTATTTGCCATTCGGCTCATAAAGCATTATAACCAAAATGACGCTAATAAGTCTTTGATAGAATTGGTAAAGCACAGGAATGACCAGATTAAATCAGAAGCCATTCAGTGTATCAAGGATTTCGGTGTTTTTGAAGCTGTACCTATGTTAAAATCCGTCTTTCGAAACTGTAGTGTGGATATTAAATTACAGATTCTTGACACCATTTCTTCATTGGGTAAAGAGGAGGATATAGAATTTCTTCAAACTATAGTAAATAAAGAATCAAACTTCCTTGTAAAAAGTAAAGCTATAAGCACAATTAATGTTTTAGTGCCCGAAACCTATGTTCCAACAGAAGGAATTGATAAAAATATTACCACGGAAAATTTTGAAAATAATGTAGAAGACAATTCTACCCAATTAACAGAAATTATGAATAACAAGGAGATACAACCGGAAGACAGCCTGTCAGCTTCAAACCATGAAGAAAATTCACAAGACCTGCAGGATCATTTAGATCCGGAAGTTGAGGATGAAATAATATTTGATCTCTGTTTTATGGAGGAATTGGAGGACATCCTTACGGAATTTAATGAATCTGACAAGGAAGTAAACTATTTACCCCTGGATTTCTTGCCATTGATATCAGAAGAAGAGGGACTAAAGTTTACATTGGATCCTAAAACTGCTGAGAATAGTGATGTTGAAACAAAAGAAATTCTGGAAGAGGAAAGTTTTAAAGAAGAATTAGAGGCAATTCTTGATAAAATCAAAACCCATAATGTAGATGATATGAATGAAGGTGAGGAAGATTCAGAATTGGAATTTTTGCCCTTGGTAGTAGAAGGTAGTATAGCGGACGAGCCAGAAGATTTGGTAATGGCTGCTGATGAAGACATATTGGCTATAGAAGTAAACGAAGAGGAAGTAGTTACAGAAGAAAAAAATTCAAATCTGCATAACAAAATACCACAAGTTGATTGGTTACCGGAGCAAGAACTCGAAAGTTTTGAAACCATAGCCAAAAACTCTATAGACTGGATGGCATTCGTGAGCGAATCTGAACGAGCCGGAAATATGACTCAATCAGCTGCTTTAAATGCTTCAACCTGGCATGAAAATATTGAGGGCGATGAAAATAATGATAATTCCACTCCAGATTTTTATGGATTCAGCATTTTTCAGGAATTATTCCGAACCTGCGACACAGAGTCTAAGCTTATCTTATTAGATGAAATATTGGCTGTGGGCGATGAGAAAGAAGTACATTTCTTAAAAACACTCCTGGAAGATAGTGACAAAAAAGTAAGTGCTAAAGCAGAATCAATATTAAAGGAGTTACAAAAACTGCTAGCGCCTGAAATGCCAGACGAGACTACTATAGAACAAATTCACACTAATGGCCAAGGAGCTGAGAATACATATTCTGATAAGGAAGAAACGGAAGTAACAAGCCCGGAAATTATGAAGACCGCAAGTTTTCCGGATATAGAAGAGAAAAATATGAAGTCCCTGGAGTACTGTTTCCTAGACGACGCAAGCAGTGAAAACGATAATAATCACAAACATCTTTTTGAGTTGGATTTTGAATTAATGGATACCGCATTGGAGGTGATAAAAACAGGTCTGCAGTCAGATAAAACAGAAAAAGAAGAAAATGATAAAGAGGAAGATATAATATTTGGTTCACTTATGGGAAACTTAATCTTATTACCTAGAAAACTTAAGGAAATGTTTAATGGATAGTGGTTTATTCAACATATTAATAGAGTATTTAAACATTGTGTTTCTTGTGTTTACCGTGGTGCTTTTCACCATGTTTAGCATTATGGGATACCTGGCTACAAGAAATTCTATCCATTACAGAAATAAAAATAGCTTCGTTGACCTTTCTAAGATAATGGCTTCACCATTGGCACCAAGTATTACTATTATTGCTCCGGCCTTTAACGAGGGATTGACCATAGTTGAAAACATAAGGTCGCTTCTTTCCCTTCAATATGTGAATTATGAGGTAATGGTAGTTAATGATGGAAGCAAGGATGACACCTTAAAGAAAATGATAGACGCCTATGATCTGGAGAAAGTGGAACGAATAATAGATCCTGAATGGAGTTCAAAACCCATACGCGGAGTGTACAAATCCAAGCAGCGCTCCTTCTCTAAACTTACAGTTATTGATAAAGAAAATGGCGGTAAATCTGATGCCTTAAACACCGGCATACATCTATCAGAAAATAAATATGTGGGCTGTATTGATGTGGATTGCCTTTTAAGGCCTGACGCTTTGTTGCATGTTGTAAAATCATTTTATCAAAGAACTCAAAAAAGGGTAATTGCTGTTGGCGGTGTAATACGAGTAGCTAATTCCAGTAAAATTTCAGGGGGAACTCTTGAGGAGATACGACTACCAAAAAATTGGCTGGCCAGATTTCAATTATTGGAATATACCCGATCTTTTCTTTTAGGAAGAATGGCCTGGGGCCGAATAGATAGTCTCTTGATCATTTCAGGAGCTTTTGGATTCTTCGATCGGGAAATAGCCCTGGAAGTAGGTGGATATGACACTAAAACAGTAGGCGAGGATATGGAGATTGTATTTAGAATGAGGCGCCATATGCATGAGCGCGAAATTCCCTATACGATTGAATATATCCCGGATCCACTTTGTTGGACCGAAGTTCCGGAAAGTTTTAAAATTCTAATAAACCAGCGGGATAGATGGGCACGCGGAAACCTGGAAACCCTGTTTGCACATAAAGACATGTTTTTTAACCCTAAGTTTGGCCGACTTGGAATGCTTAGTTATCCGTATTGGTTTTTCTATGAATGGCTGGCGCCAATTTTAGAATTTACAGGATTTTTCTCCGTTATTATATTTTACTATATGGGAATTTTAAATTTGGATTTTTTTCTGGCCATTACAATTACCGTCTATACATTTTCCATAATGTTCTCATTCTATGCAATTCTTTGGGATGTGTATTCTTATAATCAGTATACCAAGACAAAAGACATACTTATTCTAATGTTTTGTGCCATAATTGAGCCATTTACATTTCACCCTTTAGTAGTTTGGTCTGCTATCAGGGGTAATTATAAAAAATTATTTAGAGTAAAATCCGGCTGGGGATCACAGGTACGGAAAGGATTTGCCAAAATATAATAAAATGCAGATAGTCACTAACACATCGCGGAATGCCGGGCGAAAGACCCTAAGGGACTTTATACGTCTTATTATGGCCTTTTTTCTATGTTTGGTGGTTTTGTCGCTTTATCAAAATATTCGCCTCTATATGGCAGGTGTTCTTGATGGAGTATTGACTAAAAGTCTATTGCTTTTAGTTGTGCATCATTCAGGGTTTACAGCTATGATTAGCCTCTTTATGGCTTTCATCTTTAATTATTTAGAGTCTAAGAGACATTCTTTAGGATTTAAGGTGACATACATACTATTCATTGTTATTTTAATTATTGAAGGCTTACTGGTAGAGTTTTATGTGCGAAACTATGATATACTTGGTGCAGGGTTTTTAGAAGTCTATAATAGCAGGACATCCACATCTGACTTAATGCTGTCTATTTTTCTTTTACTCCCGGTTATGACAGGGTTTTTATATCTCTTTTATAAATTTACCGCTTCTGTATATGGAACCATTAGCCGAATGTTTCCTCTAACTATTATTCTTTTTAGTTTATTTCTAGCCACCTTAACTTCTGATAAAAATCCTGTTAACGAAAATAAACTACAACACTTAGCATATAGTGTTGCTGATGAGGTTTTTGATTTTAATAAGTATGAAGGAGAAGAAGAGTATCCTCTATTACACAACTATGTTTCCAATAAAAGCCTTGCTCCCTATTTTAATTTAAGAGATAAAAAGCCCAATTTGATATTTATAATAGTGGAAGGTCTTGGATCAGATTTTGTTGGTGATAAGGCAATATATCGTGGATTTACGCCTTTTTTAGATTCGCTGCAGACCAAATCTTTGTATTGGAACAACTATTTGAGTAATGCCGGAGAAAGCCATGCTGCACTACCATGTTTATTAGGTTCTTTGCCGTTTGGAGATAATGGTTTTACCAATTCGACTGATTCCCCTGCGAGACAGACTATTTATGGGATCCTTAAAAAAAATAACTACACTACTTCTTTTAACTACGGAGGGAACAGTGCACATAATCAATTAGACAAATTTCTCTATGAAGAAAGAGTAGATTTTATTTTAGACAACAAAGGGTTTGGCAGCGGATATCTGAAACAAAATGAAGATGCAGCTGGTATATCCCTTGGATATCCGGATAAAGCACTCTTTCAGAATTGGCAAAACGATCTCTTTAGTTCTAATAAACCAAGATTAGATGTCTTCTTTACTCTAAGTTCTAAAAAACCCTTTCTTATTCCTGAAAAAGATACTTATATACTTAAGGTTGACAAAATTTTGGCTAAAGGTAAAATGGCGTCCAGGCCTTCAAAGTTGGTGAAGAAGAATAAAGAGATTTTTGCCAGTATTTTATATACTGATAGCGCGTTAAAATCATTTTTCTCTTCATATACCAGCAATCTGGATTACGCTAACACCATCTTTATTATTACAGGCAGTCATAACCTTACCGATCTGCCACTGAAAGACAATTTGGGAAGATATAGGGTGCCTTTACTCATATACAGTCCTTTATTAAAACAGCCGGCAAAGATAGCTTCTTTGGTTTCCCATGAAGATGTAGCACCGGCAATCCTGGGGTTATTAGAATCGGGATATGATATGATAATTCCATCAGAAGTTGCCTGGCTGGGGAGAGGACTTATTCATGATGGAGTATTTGACGCAACTAAGAAGATTCCTCTTTTCAGACATAGTAGTAATATTCAGGATTTTGTTTACGGCAATCATTTTCTTACCGGCGGTAATTTATTTAAGCTCGATAGTGAACTGAAATTGATAGATCCGGATCCTTCGGTTTTAAAGCAGGAAGTGAAAGAACATTTTAAGTATTTCAAAGCGGTCAATAAATATGTCATGAACAATGATAAAATTATTCCTTTTTCATCAAACTTATTTGCTCAATTAAAAAGTAATCCTTCCAAAGAAGAAATGGTCTGGATAAACAGTGTTTTTAATGGTAAAGACTTTGATAATGCATACAATACAGCAAAAGAATTAGCCTTTGATGGTGATACGAAACGGGCCCTGCTTTTAGGGGGTTATATCTTATCTCAGGTACCCGGTCATGCGGATACAGAAATATTAATGGGAAGAATTCATGCATGGGAGGGTCGGTATGATCTAGCAATTGAAATACTGGAAGGAGCTATTCATAAGTACCCTATATATGCTGATGGCTATGCTGCTTTATTAGATGTTTTTTTTTGGTCAGGTAATGACCAGCGCGCTTTGTCTCTTCAACGTACTATAGAGAGAAATAACATTCAGAATAAAGAAGTACAAAACAAAATGAAGCGGGCTCAGCAGAAAATTGAGAAAACTGAAGAAAAGGAAAACAATCAAAAAAACTTAATAAAATCAATTGGGGAATCACCCTTAATTTCGAATAGGAACTAATGTTATATCGAATCATATATTTAGGGTTATTTCTGTTGTTTTTCCTTCAAAAAGGCATGACACAGGACTTGGCATATCAGGGCAATCCTGATAATTCATACTTTATTGCCCGCGATCTTGCTTTTGAAGGACATCACGGTATGGCCAGAGACACCTTACGGCTTATTCTTTCTAGATACCCGGATTATACCGATGTGAGAAACCTTCTTGCAAAAACATACAGCTGGGATGGTAATCATAATGAAGCCAGGAAACATTTCAATAAAATAACTTCAGTAGAAAGACAGAATAAGGAAGTGTGGATAGCTGCTATAAAAAATGAAATGTATGCGAAGAATTATACAATCGCCTTAGGTCTGGCAAACAAAGCACTAACTTTTATAAAAGATGATTCTGATTTGCAGAATTTACGAAATGATATTATAAATGAAATTTACAGCAGGCAAAATGCGACTGAAACGAGTGCCGAAGATGAATTAAAGGAAACAGAGGCTAAATCATATAAGAATAGAATAGGAATTGTTAATTCCTTAGATGTATTTGATATCGTATACGACCCTATGATTTATTCCGGTGTGGAGTATATTCGCGAAACTGAAATTGGAAAAATAATACCCAGGGTAAATTACAGTAACCGTTTTAATATCAATGGATTACAATATGAGATGGATTTCTATCCAAAAATTTCAAAAACTTTCTATGCCTATACGAATTATGGGTATTCTAATTCGAGGATTTTCCCGAACCATAGAGCAGGGGCTGAGCTTTTTGCTAATCTTCCAAAAGCGTTGGAAGTATCGGCGGGAATGCGCTATTTGGATTTCGTAACCAGCCGGGCTATAATTTATACCGGTTCTTTAGGGCTATATAAAGGGGATTATTATTTTTCTTTGAGACCGTACATTACCCCAAGAACAGATGGACCTATTGGTGTCTCCGGAAGTCTTTTAGCCAGAAAGTATTTTCAGGATGGTGAAAATTATTTTGGGATAAACCTGATAATGGGTTATTCGCCTGAAATTAAGCAACTCATCTCTGATAGTGATATAGTACTCGCGGAGACACTGCTTTTTGTGGAATCTCAGCAACTTCTTTTCGAATACCAGTTTACCGGCAATAGTTTGACGAACAGCTACCGGGCCAGCCTTGGCATCACAAGACAGGAATTAGTATTTGATCCGGGTAAATTCTTTTTGGCGCTTTCTGCCGGATTCAGGTACCACACAAAGTTCTAATTCCTTGCCTGACCAATACAAATTAATAGTTTACAACAAAATTTACTGGCTTCACCACATTTAATTGGGTAATATTATTGGATTTTTTACGTTTACTATATGATTATTGATACCCAAATCTCAATAATGTAAAAACCAATCTTACCATGTTATACGACACCTACGGGGAGGAGTATTTAAATTTCCTCCAAGATTTGAATGAAATTTTAAGTTTAAACGAATTAGCCGAATTGGACTATTTATAGACCACTCGGCTTTTTCTTTTTAAAAAATTATTATTATGGCAAACCAGAATCAAGACAATACCGCGTATTTAAATTTCATTGAGGATCTTAATGAAATTCTATTGGATTATAATATTCACAAATTAAGCTGTTCTTAAGTGTTTTATTTAACAGATTATTAGTTAAAGCCTGGTTTTACCAGGCTTTATTTTTGTTTTTACCCTAAATAGGTTTTAAGCAGCTTACTTCTGGAATTATGACGCAATTTTCGAATTGCCTTTTCCCGTATTTGTCTAACCCTTTCTCTGGTAAGGTCAAATGTTTGTCCAATCTCGGCAAGGGTCATCGATTGTTGGTCGCCAATACCATAATAAAGTTTGACAACATCTGCTTCTCTTGGCGACAAGGTTTCTAAAGCTCGGTTTATTTCCGTATTAAGGGATTGCTGCATCAGTTCTTTATCGGGTCTGGGAGATTCACCAGATCGCATAACATCATATAAATTGGAATCCTCACCTTCTTTAAGAGGTGCATCCATAGAAACATGTCTGCCTGAATTTTTTATGGACTGCTTTACTTCACTAACACTCATTTCCAATTCCGTTGCAATTTCCTCAGCAGAAGGAGGTCTTTCATGCGCTTGTTCTAAATAGGAAAAAGTCTTCTTAATTTTATTAATAGATCCAATTTTGTTCAAAGGCAATCTAACAACTCTGGATTGTTCAGCTAATGCTTGTAAAATAGATTGGCGAATCCACCAAACCGCATAGGAGATAAATTTAAATCCTCTGGTTTCATCAAATCTTTTGGCAGCCTTTACCAACCCTACATTACCTTCATTAATTAAATCGGGAAGTTTTAATCCTTGATTTTGATATTGTTTTGCCACTGAGACTACGAATCTCAAATTGGCATTTGTTAATTTTTCCAGTGCAGCCTGGTCGCCGGTCCTGATCTTCTGCGCTAATTCTACCTCTTCATTTGCCGTAATCAGTTCTATTTTACTGATATCTTGCAGGTATTTATCTAATGATTTTGATTCTCTATTAGTTACCTGCTTGATAATCTTAAGTTGCCTCATATATTATTGTCTAGATTATTAGTTTATAATTTCTCAGTATAATGTTTTATTCTGTCTTTTCCAAACCTAAACCACTAATGTTTTACATAAATTATGACCGTTACATATATCTGTTAAGGGCCTTATTTTTATGATATTTTAATACTATTTTGCTTCACTTTATATGCTGTTTAAAGCGAACAATACTATCTTTACAGCCGTATAATGAGTAGACGAGCGCTAAAAAAGTATTTGACGGGTCTTAAAAAGCCAGAATTAGAAGAGCAAATGGTTGATTTATATGACCGTTTCCCGGCTGTTAAACAATACTATGATTTTGTTTTTAATCCCAGAGAAGATAAATGGGTACAGGAAGCTAAAGTTAAAATATCCAATGAGTACTTTCCTCTTAAAAGAAAAAAAGCAAGGGCCAGAAGATCAGTCGCACAAAAGTATATAAAACAGTTTTTGAAATTGGGCATGGCTCCGTATTTAATAGCAGATGTCATGCTTTTTAACCTTGAAGTAGCACAATCCTTTTCACGCGAACGCAACGTTCCTGATTCGTTTTATAAAAGCATGCTTAATTCATTTACACAGCTAATACATCATGTTTCTTTTTATGAAATGCTCCCCGACTTTAAAGATCGCATTATAAAAGTATATAATACTACTTTGGAACAAAAATGGGAGTATTCCGAGGGTTTTACCAGGGCACTGGATATAATTGATTAAGTCTGGAAAACGTAAAGCTTTGGTATCAAATTAAATGTTTGTTTATTTTAAAATTTTAGAGCATAAATGGCTATTGTAATTATAAGACAAGACAATAAAATAGATTCATGGAAGAAAGCTTTAAAGGCCAATGCTCCGGATATCCCGATTTACAGCTATCTGGAAGAACACCCAAAAGAAGAAATTACTCTGGCTTGCGTTTGGAAACAGCCAGTCGATTCTCTAACGCAATATCCCAATCTTAAATGTATTGCTTCATTAGGCGCAGGAGTCGATTTTATATTCAAAGACCAGTCTGTTCCTGAAAATATACCAATAACTCGCGTAGTAGATCCCGTTTTGGCAAGTGATATGTCTGAATTTGTTTTGGCTTTGATACTTAACTATTTCAAAAACCTTAATAACTACAGGACAGATCAAATGAAGAAGGTATGGTACCCTCAGGAATACAAGAGGATTTCTGATGTTACTGTTGGAATTATGGGTATGGGAGCTTTGGGCGAGAAGCTCGCAGAAGACCTTATCAAAAACCGATTTGAAGTAATTGGATGGGCAACTTCACCAAAAAATATTCCCGGGGTAGAAGTATACAACGGTGATAAAGAAAAAAACACCTTTCTGTCAAGGAGTAATATACTTGTTTGTTTATTACCATTAACCCGGCAAACTACTGGAATATTAAACAATAAATTGTTTAAAGAATTACCAAAACAATCCTATGTTATTAACGTTGCAAGGGGTGGTCATTTAGTAGATGAAGACCTGTTGGAATACATTAACAACGGCCATCTGGCAGGAGCAGGATTAGATGTTTTTCATGAGGAACCACTTTCAGTCGAACATCCCTTTTGGACGCATCCAAAAATACATATTACACCTCATGTTGCCAGTGTTTCTGATATTGAATCTGTAATACCACAATTATTAGAAAACTACGGAAGATTAAAAGAAGGACTGCCTTTGAATAATGCAGTTAATCGTGAAAAGGGATATTAACTTGTAGTTTTCAGGTTTATAATTTCTTTTAAGTATAAAAAACATATAATTTTGCAAAATTGGAGTTACGACAACTTCAAGATTAGTATTTCCTTAAATCTTTCAATGAAAATTCGCTTTTGCAGATACAAACAGATCAAATAGAAAAAAAACTTTACGATTACCAATTACAGGATCTGAATACAATATTTTCCTTTTTGGAGGAAGCTTCGGAAGATGTAAATCTACTCTATCAGCTACCGACAGGTGGTGGTAAGACCGTGGTGTTTTCTGAGATAGCCAAAAGATTTATAGCCAAAACTCAAAAAAAGGTAGTAGTTCTTACCCACAGGATTGAATTAAGTAACCAAACTTCCAGAATGCTAACCGGATTTGGTGTTAAGAACATGATCATTAATAGTGAAGTTAAGGAATTAAAGGACCAAAATAATTTCATGTGCTTTGTGGCTATGGTTGAAACCCTCAATAACAGGCTGCAGGAAGAGATGATTGAGTTAGATAATGTGGGCTTGGTGATAATTGATGAAGCACATTATAATTCTTTCAGAAAGCTTTTTAAGTACTTTGAAAAATCGATTATTTTGGGTGTAACTGCTACACCCCTGAGCTCCAACATTAAGCTTCCGATGAAGGATAACTACAGTAAGTTAATTGTTGGGGAATCTATTGAATCGCTTATAAAAAAGAAGTTTCTTGCGAAGGCCAATATGTATAGCTATGATGTTAGTCTACGTTCATTAAAGCTTGGGATTAGCGGAGATTATACCGTAAAGTCTTCCGATGAATTGTACGGGAATCAAAACATGTTGGTTAAATTATTAAGTGCCTATGAGGAAATTGCTAAGGGAACAAAAACCTTGATTTTCAATAATGGTATAAACACTTCGCGTTATGTATATGAAACTTTTAGGAAAGCCGGGTATCCCATTAAACACTTAGATAATAAGAATAGTGCCTCAGAACGAAAGGAAATCTTAGAATGGTTTTCAGAAACCAAAGATGCTATTTTGACTTCGGTAAGTATTTTAACGACCGGATTTGATGAACCAACTGTAGAGACCATTATCCTAAACCGGGCGACAAGATCACTGACTCTTTATTTTCAAATGATTGGAAGAGGATCTCGTATTCTTGAAAATAAAACAGATTTCACGGTTGTGGATATGGGAAATAATGCATCTCGTTTTGGAATGTGGGACGCACCCATTGACTGGCAGGAAATATTTCACTTTCCAGATTTTTTCCTTGAAAACATTAAGAATGATGAGGATATAGAACGTGAATTTGTATATTCCATGCCTCCCGAATTAAGGGCAGAATTTGCTAATTCTACCCAAATTGATTTTGATGTTAAAGCCGAATATAAAAAGGTGTTTGCACAGGGTCTGAAGTCTAAGACTGTACTTGAACGCAGTATAGAACAGCATGCCCAAATATGTGTTGAAAATAGTGAAGATGTTTTTGATGCAAGAATTCTGGCCAAAAAGCTTAAAGAAGAAATCTCCTATCGGGTGAGGCAATATTCATATTGTATTATGAACAATACAAAGAATTATAAAGAATGGTTGGAAGAAGATTATGAACGTAAACTGCGTTTGAATATATCCCAAAAATTTGCGTCAAGAATGTGATTTTTACAGCTATAAGTAGCTAAAGCCAGCCATAATATACCTGAACAATGTTAATTATTTATTAGGGTATTTTTCTTAGTTAACCGTATATAGAACTATGCATTCAAATAAAGTGTTGATTCTTGGTCTAACCTGGCCGGAACCTAAGACAACGGCGGCAGGGATGAGGATGATGCAATTAATTCATTGGTTTTTAGAAAAAAAATTTCAAATTACTTTTGCCAGTACCGCTGCCTTTAATGAGTATTCCGAAAATTTAACCGCCTATGGGGTTGATCAGCAATCCATAAAACTAAACCATCATAGTTTTGATGAGTTTGCTCAGCAATTAAATCCTTCTATCGTGGTTTTCGACCGCTATATTATGGAGGAACAATTTGGTTGGAGGATAGCGGAGAATTTACCCGATGCGCTTCGGATTTTGGATACTGAAGATCTTCATTCGCTTAGATCCGCGAGAGAAAAAAATTTCTCTGTTCAAAAAGAATTTAATGTTTCCGATTGGCTAAGTCTGGATATTACAAAAAGAGAACTGGCAAGTATTTTCCGGTCAGATTTATCGTTGATTATTTCCAAATTTGAGATTAAACTACTATCAGATATAGTTAAGGTAGATGAGAGTTTACTTTTCCATCTGCCGTTTATTTACGAGCAATTAAATGAGAGTATTATTAAGAATTGGCCCCCCTTTGATAAAAGACAACATTTTGTATTCATCGGAAACGGGAAACATGCCCCAAATATAGATGCAATTTCATGGCTTAATACCGACATATGGCCATTAATTAGGGAATCACTACCGGAATCGGAATTGCATATTTATGGGCCATATATGCCGGAAAGTGTTCGAAAAATGGAAAGCCCTAAAACAGGTTTTAGAATTAAAGGATGGGTAAGGGATGCAGCTTCTATAATGGCTCAGTCAAGGCTTAATCTGATACCATTGCGCTTTGGTGCCGGATTAAAGGGAAAACTGTTGGATGGTTTTATAAACGGAACACCTTCTGTTACAACTTCTATTGGAATGGAAGGGATAGGTAATTCTAAAGAATTAAACCTTTTTACCCAGGACGAAGCCATAGGTTTTTCTAAACTGGCTATAGGACTTTACCAGAATAAGTATAGATGGAAGGAAACCCAAAATTTGGGAACAGATTTGATAAACAAACATTTTAACAAGGTAGTTTTTGGAGAAAGACTTAATAAGAAAATTATAGAATTAGATCAAAACCTGAATCAACATAGAGCAACCAACATTATTGGAGCCATTTTAGCACATAAAACGTTGCAGAGTACTAAATATTTATCCAAATGGATTGAAGCCAAAAACAATTTGTTACAATAAAAAACTCGACGTTAATTAGATAAAGACCTTATAAAAATGAGAGGACATTAACAGTACAAGCCTTATCTTTATTGCGTACATAGAAATACTCTGATATGAACATAAACTGGAAAACCGTTAAAACTTTTGAAGATATTACCTATAAAAAAAGCAATGGAGTGGCACGTATTGCTTTTAATCGGCCTGATGTACGAAACGCGTTCAGGCCTAAAACTACAAGCGAGTTATATGAAGCTTTTTATGATGCCCAAGAGGACACTTCTATTGGTGTAGTATTGCTTTCCGCTGAAGGGCCCTCGTCCAAAGACGGCGTCTATGCGTTTTGTAGTGGGGGTGATCAAAAATCCAGGGGCCATAAAGGCTATGTGGGTGATGATGGAATGCACAGACTGAATATCCTGGAAGTGCAACGCTTAATTCGCTTTATGCCAAAAGTGGTTATTGCAGTAGTACCCGGGTGGGCTGTAGGAGGAGGACATAGTTTGCATGTGGTTTGTGATCTTACCCTGGCGAGTAAAGAACATGCTGTTTTTAAACAAACAGATGCTGATGTTACAAGTTTTGACGGGGGGTATGGCTCTGCATACCTGGCTAAAATGGTTGGGCAGAAGAAAGCCCGTGAAATTTTCTTTTTAGGAAGAAGTTATACCGCACAGGCGGCATATGAAATGGGTATGGTTAATGCGGTAATACCTCATGAGGAGCTAGAGGAGACCGCTTTTGAATGGGCTCAGGAAATATTGGCAAAATCACCTACTTCTATCAAAATGCTAAAGTTTGCGATGAATCTTACAGACGACGGAATGGTTGGTCAGCAAGTCTTTGCCGGCGAAGCCACCAGATTGGCATATATGACAGAAGAAGCAAAAGAAGGCAGAAATGCATTTTTAGAAAAGAGAAAACCTGATTTTGGAACGAATAAATGGATACCATAATAATAGAGCTGACCTGGTTTGGTTTTAGCCTTTAATAATCCACGTCTTTTAAATAAATTGAGTTTTCCTATAAAATCGAATTTAGTTTTAACCATTATAGGGATCTGATTTAAAGACCATTTATATTGGTTAATACACTATCCTGGACCACATGCTAACATGTATTCGTGTACGCAATAAGATTGAAGTTGTTAAAACTAAAAAGAGCCCTGCCAACTAAGACAAGACTCTTTTACGAGAACACTATATGAAAATGAAAAAATTAACTTCTTGTTATTTACACTGTAAACATACAGCCAACCT
This sequence comes from Eudoraea sp., assembly GCF_049669105.1. Lineage (NCBI taxonomy): Bacteria > Pseudomonadati > Bacteroidota > Flavobacteriia > Flavobacteriales > Flavobacteriaceae > Eudoraea > Eudoraea sp. The sequence continues at coordinate 12,726 of NZ_JBATKE010000010.1, read as the reverse complement.
TTCTGAAAATATAATTATTGTTGTGAGCAATCATAGATTTGTGGTAAAAAGAGCAATTCCTGTTATTTGATCGCAAAATGGAGTCTCAATTATTTATTAGCTGCTAAATTTCTTACAATTCTCACTTAAGGAATCTTTTGTTGAATTTTATTACCTTAACTTTTTTATTAATAACCCATTCATTTAGAATATAAAAATTGATTGGATGTCTAATATAGGATTGATAATTGCGGAAAGGAGCAGGGATATTGGAGACTTCCTGGTTGGAAGATTAATACCCTTTCGCAAAAAGAGAATGATAGGCCCATTTATTTTTATTGATCATATGGGCCCCACTAGTTTAGGACCTGAAAAATATATGGATGTTGATCAACACCCGCATATCGGACTGGCCACACTAACTTTTATGTTAGAAGGAGAAATCATGCACGAAGACAGTTTGGGTACAAAGCAACGAATTACACCCGGTTCTGTAAATTGGATGATAGCAGGTAAAGGAGTTTCCCATACAGAGCGGACCCCTTCTGATCTAAGGGATGGGAGAAGTTTAGTTGCCCACGGATACCAAATATGGGTTGCTTTACCAAAGGAATTAGAGGATATAGCCCCACAATTTTATCACTTTGGCCCTGATGAACTTCCTCAATGGCACAATGGTAGTACGACCTTTAAATTAATAGCTGGTAATGGCTACGGTAAAACATCGCCTGTACCTGTTCATTCCCCTTTATTTATGGTAGAAATAAAGACGGTTGAAGATTATGTGTTGGACACATCAAACGAATTATATGGTGAAATTGGAATTTGCGTAGTAGAAGGTACTATCGTGGCTTGTGATAATGAAATTAATAAAGGCAATATCCTGGTCTCCAAAGTTTCAGATGTTTGCAACATTAAAGTCAAGGCCAATTCCCATATTTTGTTGTTTGGGGGAGAACCATTTAGCGAGGAACGACATATATATTGGAATTTTGTCTCTCATGACAAAAATAAAATTGATGAAGCTAAACAGGCATGGAAGAATAAGACTTTTCCAATGATGCAAACAGACAGAACCTATGTGCCACTTCCTCGTTAAACCAACTATTTTGTATTCGTATCTCTTAAAGGCTATCTTCATTCTATGATCAACTCTTATAACTTCTTTAAAAACCTCAAATACAGCGGTCTGGTATTCAGTATTTACATATTGCTGTGTAGTTGTAACTCTCCAAAAAAGGATAAAGCAGTCGTTTTATATGAAACCAATTGTGCCAGTTGTCACATTCTTCCTGAAATAAATAGCTTGCCAAAGGATATTTGGTCAGAGAAAATACTTCCTGAAATGGGAGCAAGATTAGGGATAAGAGACTCGGGTTACAATCCCTATAAGGGACTTTCATTTGTAGAAATGGATGCGGTTATAAAAACAGGAATATTTCCTGGAAAACCCATGCTGGATATAAGGGATTGGGAACTCCTAAAGGAATATATTATAAGTAATGCCCCAGATTCATTGCAAGTAATCGGGGACAGTGTTACTCCTGTAGAATTATCACAGTTCACACCAACCAGGATTTCCCTGGATAGTACTATAGGGGCATTTTTTACTTATATGGAATTTAAAAAGGAAAAAAAAGGACTCATGCTAGGTGATCTATATGGCAACTTATCTGAATACAGTTTTGCTACTAAACAAAACAATCGCATAGGTAGATTTGGCAGTCCGGTGGTGTCCATAGAAGAAGATGGCGATAATATGATTGTAGCTGCAATTGGAAGTATAAGACCTAGCGAATTATTTTCCGGCAGACTATTTGAAGTGAGTCCGGATACAATAAAGATTATTCCCGAAGCCCTTCATCGCCCGGTTCATGTACTTGCTCATGATTTTGACAAGGATGGGATTAAAGAATTGGTTGTTAGTGAATTTGGAGACATAAAAGGGCAGCTATCACTTTTTAGAAAAAGAACGGAAGAAGAAACCTATACAAAGCATATACTTTTAAATCAACCTGGCACAATAAAAGCTGAGATAAGTGATATGAATAATGATGGCAAGGATGATCTGGTAATATTAACTGCCCAGGGGGATGAAGGGATCACCATACTTTATCAGGACAATGATTTAAAATTCAGACCCGAAAAGGTTATCCGTTTTAGTCCTGTATATGGTAGCAGCGCGTTTCAAATGATTGATTATGATCATGATGGAGATGATGATATAATTACGGTGCACGGCGATAATGCGGATAAATCATTTGTGCCCAAGCCATATCATGGAATGCGCATTCATATTAATAATGGCAAAAATTCATTTACAGAGGCATATTTCTATCCTTTAAATGGTGCTACCGCCCTGGAAGCAGTAGATTTCGATCAGGACGGAGATATAGATATTGCCCTGGTAGCATCGTTCCCCGATTATCAAAATAGGGCCGATTTCTCATTTGTATATTTAGAAAATAAAAACGAACTTAATTTCAATTTTTCCGAGAATACCTTTATGGATTCAAATAGTGGAAGATGGTTCTTAATAGATACCGGGGATATTGATAATGATGGGGATGAAGATATTATTTTAAGTTCGTTTACTTACGCATTTACTCCTGTACCCAAGTCTTTTTCGGATCGATGGAATGACGAAAATGTGGATATAATGGTGCTGGAGAATAATTTAAGTAACTCAAACGATTAGCTATGCGCAAAGTCATTTTAATATTTCTAATGGGGTTACTTTTAGTATCATGTAAAAGTGAAGAACTTATATGGAAATCGATTGAAGTTACGGCCTCAGCTTATAATTCAGTGGAGAATCAAACCTCAGATCAACCTAATGTAGGGGCCTGGGGCGATACGCTTAAACCTGGCATGAAATGTATTGCAGTATCGCGTGATCTGTTATCGATAGGAATTAACCATAATACCAAAGTAAAAATTACAGGTTTAAAAGGAATCTACCTGGTAAAGGATAAAATGAATGAAAGATGGACAAATAAAATTGATATTTACATGGGAGACAACATAAAGGAAGCCAGGGAATGGGGGTCTAAAAAAGTAACCATTCAATATGCGATTAATCCTGATTAATTACAAAAGGCTCCATAAAAATAAACTGAACATAACCCGAACATAACAAAAGAGATTCCTCCTCCTGAATGAAGCAACTTCTTCTAATAATTATCACACTAATTTTTCTGTCCTGTTCAGCCTCAAAAGAAATTGTAGACAAACCAATTGTCTTTAACGAGGAAAGAACTGAACTAACACGCACCTACTTATTGGAGCGTTATGGACTGGAGCAGGAATCTCCGGCAATTTCACCCAAAATGATTGTATTACACTGGACAGTTATTCCCAGCCTGGAAGAGGCATTTGAGGCATTTGACCCAGCCACTTTACCCAACTGGCGGCCTGATATAGAAAGCGTAAGTGGACTGAATGTATCCTCACAGTTTATGGTAGACAGGGATGGCACCATCTATAGTTTGATGCCCGAAACAAATATGGCAAGGCATGTCATTGGGCTGAATCATTGTGCAATAGGGGTTGAAAACGTTGGAGGCACTAAAGAGTTACCCTTGACAAAGGCGCAGTTAAAAGCAAATATTTGGTTGGTGGAATACCTATCCAATAAATATCCAATTGAGTATTTAATTGGACACTATGAATATACAAATTTTGAAAACCATCCTTTATGGTTAGAGAAAGACGAAACCTACAGGACGGTAAAAACAGATCCGGGTAAAGATTTTATGAAAAAAGTACGTAAAGCAACCAAAAATCTTAATTTTAAACCCGTACCGATAAACCCAGAAAATAATGACAATTAAATATCTAAATGTACTCCTTCTCACAATAATTACTACTCAGCTATATGCTCAGCCGGTGGAGATAACAAATTCCCTATATGAGACATATGATTCTTATAAAGAACCTACTCTGAATAAAAGACGAATTAAACATCAAGAGCTGGTACCACTTGTAAAAGGATACCGTAATAATCCCAAATTTGATGTTACCACTGTTGGAAGCTCCATTGAAGGCAGAACACTATCTCTTATCAGTATAGGTAAAGGTGAAACTGATGTCTTTTTATGGTCACAAATGCACGGTGATGAACCAACAGCAACTCAAGCCATATTTGATATATTAAACTTTTTCGATAGTGATGATTTTATAGATGAAAAAGAGGAGATATTAAAAAATCTAAGACTTCACTTTTTACCCATGCTAAATCCTGATGGTGCCGAGGTCTTTCAAAGAAGAAATACTCTTGGGGTAGATATTAACCGGGATGCACTAAGACTCCAATCTCCCGAAAGCAAAACCCTTAAACGGGTTCGGGATAGTCTAAGTGCCAACTTTGGTTTTAATCTTCATGATCAGAGTACGTACTATAATGCTGAACGCACTAATAAACCCGCCACTGTATCATATCTGGCACCAGCATATAATTATGAGAAAGACATAAACGAGGTTAGAGGCAATGCTATGAAAGTTATTGTTTATATTAACAATATCATTCAGAAATATGCCCCGGGACAAGTTGGAAGATATAACGACGATTTTGAACCAAGAGCCTTTGGAGATAATATTCAAAAGTGGGGGACAAGCACAATTCTAATTGAATCTGGCGGCTATCCCGAAGATATTGAAAAACAGGAAATACGAAAGTTGAATTACGTCTCTATTCTGTCTGCAATTTATACTATTGCCAAAGGAAATTATAAGGATATTAATCTGGAGGATTATGAAAAAATACCAGAAAATGATCGTAAACTCTTTGATTTAAAAATAGAAGGAGTAAGCTATGAATTGATGGGTTCTGAATATATTCTTGATTTGGGTATTCAAAGACCTGAAGTGGATATGAAGGGGCATAATGATTTTTGGTATAGCAGCCGAATAATAGACCAGGGAGATCTTTCGACCTATTATGGATATAAGACATTTAATGCCGAGGGCTATATACTTAAACCAGGAAAGATATATCCAAAGACCCTAAAGTCAATTCAGGAGCTGAACAAGTTGAATCCCTTGGAATTATTAAAATCCGGATACACGTACATCAGAGTTGAACAACTTGACGAAAATATCTTAAACTCACCAATCCCTTTACATATTATTTCAACAACCTATAAAGTTCCCAAATTTAATCTTTCCGTTGGTAAAAATCCAACTTTTCTGCTTGCCAAGGATCAGAAAATCGAAACTGCAGTGATCAATGGGTTTTTAGTAGATTTAGAAACTGGTGATAGCGATTTTGTAAATGCTATGATCTATAAATAAGTTAATTCTTATATCTAAGGCCTTACTACTTACACTTTGTTTATCTCTAAGCCTAGGGTTATATGTTACCGTTGAATAGATAACTATAATTAGTGGTAAGATGGGAAGCATTTGAAAGTAAGATTACCAACATAGTGAACAAAGCAACTACTATTGATGAAAATACTAAGAGAACGACACTTTTATACCATCTGGACAATGGTCCTATTGCACTCTGACTGATAATTTCGTTTACTACATCCATGATTTCTTTTTTTAGCGTTAAACATTTTTTAATACATTTTAGGATGACTTTAAGTTGCAACAGTTCATTGGGGTTGTTACATATAAAACAAGTTATGTTCCAAAAACCCTACTTTAGGAGAATATATTTTTGATAATCCAAAAGAAAAGAGGTGCCAAATAGCACCTCTTTAATTGTCTCAATATTATTACGTTTTTACTCACAGCCTCCGGTAAAGCCAGATGTGTCAAATTTAGTCTGTACAGCTCCCTGCAGGCTGCCATTGCTCACTTGTATAGCCAGATTATTTTCACCACTACCATCTCGTTTTGGGGTGCAATATTCAAAGAGGTAAAAACTATTTGACTGTTCGGTTACCCTAAGTGAAATATCATTAAAAGTTGTTTCAAGTTCTTCCTTGTTCCCGGCAAAAACGCTCGAAGTTTTACCAATTTTCATTAGTATTTCAGTATCAATTTCAGATCCTAAGCCAATTGCAAAAAAAGAAATATTACTATTAGATTCATCTACTTTTTTTAAGGCTTCCTCTTCACTATATCGTGAAGCCTGGTCAGTGCCATCCGTAAAAACTACTACTGAAGTAGCGCCAATAATACTATTATTTGTGCTTTCGTTAAGTAATTCGGAAGCAATATTAGTAGATTTAATTACCGCTCCGTATAAATCAGTTGATGGATCATTGCTAATTGTAGTTGTTATGCCTGCTATTGCAGCTATCAATTCGTCCCTGGAGGCAGTTAAGGGATTCAATAAATGTAGTTCATCTTCCCCGTCAAACCAGTAAATAGCCATTTTAAACGAGTCTTCCTCTATCGTGGGCATTACATTATTAATAAAACTAGTCGTTGCAGATTTTAACTCATCCAAACTACTGCTAAGTACACTATTACTAAGGTCGAGTACCAATAAAGTACTATTATTAAAAATTTGTGAATTAGGCGAAATACGGGCATAAGACTCAGAGGCAGATATGGTATTAAAACATTCGTCGTTTCTTCCTTGCTCATAAATAGTAAATTGTTCTGCAGTTAAGCCCGGTACTGGATTACCGATCTGGTCAGAGACTTTAAAAAAAATAGATACTTTACCAGGTAAGGTGGTAAATTGATCCTGAATAGATAATACAAGATCACTTTCACCGAGGTCAAGACAGTCATCAACAGGATTACCTAAACCAAGTGAACCAGCCTGATTGATGTCAAAATTTACATCATCATCTGCATTTCCACAAGAAACGAATAGGATTAAAGCACATTGTAGACCTAGAAGCTTAATATAAGTTTTCATTTTCATAAATTTTGTTGTTCCAACAGCACAACGGCTAATTCTATTTAAAATTATGGGAGTATTTAAAAACTTTGTTAAATCTTGTTAAAACGGAATACAAATTTTTTTGTAGCTTACTATGTTTCTATGTTCTTACCATTAGGAAATGTTCTTATTTTAGCCGGTAAGAAACAGTTGCAAGGGTTAGCTGAAGAAGATTTAGAGATAAATTACCAGGTTTGAAAATTCTTTTGCTTTTTAACATTTAACAATTTGTTAAATGGGCAAGAGTTACTTATAATTTTGATAACTTTAAGAAGTATTCTAATTACTCACTAAAAAAACATACATATGCCAACGTATCAATTAAATATTAATGGTGAATCGAGGTCAGTTGAAGTTAGCGAAGATACCCCGTTACTCTGGGTTTTACGCGATCATTTAGACCTCGTAGGAACAAAGTATGGTTGCGGCATTGCACTATGTGGTTCATGTACAATTCATCTTGATGGAATTGCTGTCAGAAGTTGCGCTTTAACCTTGGCTCAGGTAGAGGGCAAATCTATAACCACCATAGAAGGTCTCTCGGAAGATGGTACTCATCCTGTTCAGGAAGCCTGGAAAGAGGTAGATGTTCCCCAATGCGGTTATTGCCAGTCCGGCCAGATAATGACTGCTTCAGCATTTCTTAAAAACAATCCGAATCCAACTGAAGATGAGATTAAAGATGCTATGCAGGGTAATATTTGCAGATGTGCGTCTTACACCAGAATTTATAAAGCAGTTGAAATAGCCGCCAGTAAAATGGCATAGTGAACCAGCAAAAAAAAATCAAAATGTCTACACAAAAAACATCAATAACATTTAGCAGAAGATCCTTTATGAAAACCAGTTCCCTGGCAGGAGGTGGATTAATAATTGGTTTTAATTTATTTAATGCCTGTAAGCCAAATGCCAAACCTTCAATTGATTTGGCAAAATTAAACTACAATGATTTTAACGCTTTTATTAAAATAGCAGATAATGGCGCAGTGACCATATTTTCACCCAATCCTGAAGTTGGACAAGGAGTTAAAACCTCAATGCCTATGATAATTGCTGAGGAATTAGACGTGGCGTGGAAAGACGTTTATGTGAAGCAGGGTGTATTGGATACCAATAATTACACCAGGCAGGTGGCCGGAGGAAGCCAGTCTATTAGATTTGGCTGGGATGCCTTAAGGGAGACCGGGGCAACAGCAAGACAAATGCTCATTAATGCAGCGGCGGCAAGATGGGGGGTTGATCCATCTGAATGCACGACCAGTGAAGGTGTTATTAGTAATGCTGCAGGAGAAACATTGAGTTATGGCGAAGTTGTCAATGAAGCTGCAAACCTTGAGATACCTGAAGATGTTACTCTAAAAGAGGTAAAAGACTATAAGATAATTGGAAGCAATGTCACTAATGTTGATATCGATAAAATAGTTAAAGGTGAAAATCTTTATGGGTTCGATTTTAAAACTGAAGGTATGCTCATTGCCTGTGTAATGCGCCCTCCGGCTTTTGGTCAAAAACTGGAATCCTTTGATGATGCAGACGCGAAAGCTGTCGATGGAGTTACCGAGGTACTCAGGTTCGGAGATAAAATTGCCGTTTTGGCAAAGGATACCTGGTCGGCCATGAAAGGAAAAAAGGCATTAAAGGCAGAATGGAAGACAGATACCAAATTAGAAAGTACTGAAGATCATGATAAATTATTACTGGGATTGTTAGACGGTAATAAATTTGAAACCCTTCGGGAAGACGGTGATATTAAGAAAGCTTTTGCACAGGCAGATGAAGTATTGGAAAGAACGTATGAATCTCCATTCCTGCCCCACAATTGTTTGGAACCTATGAACTTTTATGCTAACGTTACTCCGGATAAGATACATTTGGTAGGTCCTATTCAAACACCGGAAGGCACAGCCAAACATATCGCTGAAGTATTGGAGCGTGATTTTGAGGATGTCCATTTAGAGATGACCAGGATTGGTGGTGGTTTTGGCAGGAGGTTATATGGTGATTTTGCCGTGGAAGCAGCGGAGATTTCTAACAAGGCCAAAAAACCGGTAAAAGTTGTATTTTCAAGAGAGGATGACATGGCGGATGGCATTTACAGACCTGCAATAAAATATAGAATAAAAGCAGCGGTTAAAGATGGGAAAATTACCGGATATCATTTAAAAGAAGCCGCCATTAATTCTAATATGTATGGCCTGATACCTAACTTTTTTCCCGCAGGCGCAATTGAAAATTATCAGGTAGATGTAGCCAATTATAAAAGTAATATCACAACCGGGGCCTGGAGAGCTCCATATACCAATTTTCTTGCTTTTGCAGAACAAAGCTTTTTTGATGAATTAGCCGAAATGATGGAAGTAGATAAGATACAACTCAGATTAGACCTGCTTCAGAAAGTGAAGGGCACAACCGATGAGCGAATTCAGTATTCGCCTGAACGCATGGAAATAGTGATCAAAACAGCTGTAGAGAAATCAGGTTGGGGCACAAAACCGGAAGGTGTTTATCAGGGATTTGTAAATTATTATTGTCATAACAGTCATGTTGCAGAAGTGGCTGATGTAGTTTTGGAGAATGGCCAACCTGTGGTCAAAAAAATAACCTGCGTCGTTGATTGCGGAATTGTAATAAATCCCTTAGGAGCCTTAAATCAGATCGAAGGTGGTATAATTGATGGTATTGGCCATTCTATGTACGGAGATTTTACTTTTCAGGATGGAGTACCACAGTCAGTTAATTTTGACAAATATCGCCTCATTAGGATGAAAGAGGCACCCATAGTAGAAACTCATATGATTAAAAACGAGTTCTCTCCAACCGGACTTGGGGAACCAACGCTGCCTCCTGCCGGTGCTGCAATTGCAAATGCTTTTAAGGCGGCAACAGGAAAAAGATTATATAATCAACCCTTTAGTAAATACCCCGATTTATTAACAGGGCCGGAAAAAGAAATCATTGGTTAATATGACGATTTTATTGTTTGGTATAACCAAGGATATAGTTGGTAGTTCATCGCTGTCGATGCCTGTTGCGAAATCTTTAAAGCTGAAGACTGTCGGGGAATTAAAATCATATCTTGGCAGCACTTATCCTGAATTAAATAGGCTAAGTTCTTTGGCTGTGGCCGTAAATAACAGTTATGCAGCTGATGATGTTGCCATAAATAATTTTGATGAAATTGCATTGATTCCACCGGTAAGCGGAGGTTAGTGCCTTTAAAATAAGTAAAACCTTATTCGGTGTATTAAATGCTATTAGACAATCACAACAGAAAAATTAATTACCTGCGCCTGGCCGTCACAGACCGATGTAATCTGAGATGTAATTACTGTATGCCTTCTGAAGGCATAAACTTTGCTAAAAAAGACAAGTTGTTGACCATGGAAGAGCTTTCAAAAATTGGTGAATTACTTGTTCAAATGGGGATTGATAAAATCAGGATAACAGGAGGAGAGCCATTTGTGAGAAAAGATTTGATGGCCCTACTGAGTAACCTCAGGAATAACCCTGGGCTTAAAGATATTTCTATTACTACGAATGCGACTTTGATTGGCCCCCGCATTGATCAACTTAAAGAACTAGGCATTAAAAATGTTAATGTAAGTATGGACGCAATAAACCGGACAACATTTGAACGGATAACGCGGCGGAATCATTACGAAACTGTTCATAATAATCTAATACGGCTTATATCAGAAGGGTTTAATGTCCGAATTAATTTTATCGTTCTTGACAATCAGAATATTCAGGATATAATTCCAATTCTGGATTTACAAAAACATTACCCGGTTAGCGTTCGCTTCCTGGAAGAAATGCCATTTAATGGAGGATCTAAAAAATTCAATGCCATAAAATGGGACTATAAAGCCATCTTGTCCCATATTAGTAGTACATATCCTTCCTTTGAATTAATACAATCCCCAAAAACTTCTACTTCAATTAATTATAAAATAGAAGGTCATAAAGGGAATTTTGGAATTATTCCTTCGTTTAGCAGAACATTTTGTGGCAGCTGTAATAGACTAAGAATAACTGCCCTGGGAGATGTTATTACCTGTTTGTATGGTCCTCCCAAAATTAATCTCAGAGAAATAATAAGAGGTAATTCTCCCGAATATAATATTAAACGAGCAATAGAAAGAGTCATTGGCAACAGGTCAATTACGGGCTTTGAGGCTCAGAAAGAACACAAAGGAGTATTTGATAATTCCATGACCTCCATAGGAGGATAATGATAACAGACCAAAAAGACTAGGTTAATTACCAGTAAATCTATAGAACGATGAAAATCCAGGATGGAAACTCACAAGTAAAACTTTATGGCCTGGTGCTTTCCGGAGGAAAAAGCACAAGAATGGGTCAGGATAAAGGAGTAATAGAATATCATGGGCTGCCACAGCGCATGCATGTTTATAATTTGCTATCTAAGGTTTGCGATAAAACATTTTTAAGTATTCGAAAAGAACAGGAATCAGAAATTTCAGAAGGCATATCCACTGTAATTGACAGGGATGAATATAAAGGCCCTTTTAATGGATTGTTGAGCGCAAACTATGCCTATCCTAAAGTTGCCTGGCTTGTATTAGCCTGTGACCTTCCGCTAATAGATCTAAATGCAATAAATCAATTGATAGCTGCCAGAGATAAGGAAAAAAATGCAACTGCATTTGCTACCCGAAAAAGTGGTTTACCAGAACCTTTAGCCGCGATATGGGAACCCCACGGATTAGCCAATGCTATAGATTATTTAGAACATGCCGCTAGCAGTTGTCCCCGGAAATTTTTGATTAATTCTGCGGTTAAATTAGTCTTTCCCAAGGATGATACTGTTTTAATGAATGCAAACTCAGAGGAAGACTATAGAGAAGTATTATCCAAATTAGAATCCATTTGAATTCAAATCGCTACATACGTCAAACTTCGCTTAAGGGATTTGGTCATAAATCTCAGGATTTATTGTTAAAATCGCGTGTTTTAGTTGTAGGAGCAGGTGGCCTTGGAATTCCTGTGCTACAGTACTTAAATGCAATGGGGATAGGCACTTTGGGAATAGTGGAAGGGGATAAGGTAGAAATTACCAACTTACAAAGGCAGGTGATCTATTCCGAAAAAGATATTGGAAAGCCGAAACTTGAAGTAATTATTGATAAATTAAAAGCCCAGAATTCAAATACCACACTAATAGCTCATGATACTTTTCTAACCCGTAATAACGCTTTGAGTATTATTAATGATTATGATATTGTAGTTGATGCAACTGACAATTTCCCTTCACGTTATCTTGTTAATGATTCCTGTGTTATTTTAAAAAAGCCATTTATCTATGGTGCATTACACGGTTTTGAAGGACATATCAGCGTGTTTAATTACAAGGGAGGCCCTACGTATAGGTGCTTGTTTCCCGTACCGCCTGAGGAGTCATCTATTCCTAATTGCAATGATAATGGAGTGTTAGGCGTAATTCCGGGAATAGTTGGTACTTTACAGGCTTTAGAAGCGGTTAAATGCATTACGGCCTTAGGGGACGTGTTATCGGGTAAGCTATTAATATACAATGGGTTAAATCAATCCTTTTATAAATTAGGTTTTCAATCAGAGCCTCAAAATTTAGTACGCTCCAGCCTCGAGAGTACTTACGAAATTCCCAACTGCGATTTCGTTAGTGAAGTTTCTGTAGAGGCATTTCAAAAAATAAAGAGCGAGAGCAATTCATGGCAACTAATTGATGTACGAACAAAAGAGGAATTTACCCTAGATCCGTTAAAAGAAGCTATTAATATTCCTTTGTCGGATTTGGAAATACAACTTCATAAACTTAAGCCGGAACAGTCACTTTATTTTATTTGTCAATCGGGAATTCGAAGTCTTAAGGCAGTAAGCATTGCAAGAAATCAATATCC